>JAAZXX010000039.1:6656-13689 GCA_014239995.1 Verrucomicrobiia bacterium | reverse complement strand
GAGCAGCTGCCAGGGGGTTTTTCAGGTCCTTTTCGTAAATCTCGGCAATACGGATGGCGGCATGCTGTTGACGTGGGTTGGCCTTCAGGTAGTCACGCAGGATACGGATCGCTTCCAGATAGTCACCGCGCACCCATTCCTGCTCGGCAGATTCATAAAGGTCATTGTCCGGTGTGCCTCCACCATCGTCATTGTAAAGGGCATTCATGGCACGGTTGGAAAAGTAACGTGTGATGTCGTAAGCCGTCAGGATCCCGAAAATGAGCAGAGTCATCACGAAACCACCACCATGGAATCCCAGGCGATTGGACACCTCGGAGGGGCTTGTGGCGGCATTATCCGCCTCGACATCCGAAATCTCCGGGTTCGTTTCAGGCAGTGTTGCAGGATCCTGATCTCCTTCAGGGTCAGGTATCATGTCCACTTCGACAGGGGTGGGAGCCTGCTCTTCTCCCGGCGTTTCGGATTCGAGCACAACAGGCTCCGGGTTGGAAACCTGATAGTCCGGGGTATCGATGTCCTCCGCATCGAGTTCCATGGCCCGGGCAGCACTCTGCTCGGTCACTCTGTTGTATTCACTGTAGAGGTTCTTCCCGAAATAAATCAGGCATACCGACAGGATAGCATACGCAACGAATTTGATGGCCTTCATGGATCAACTGGTGTTCGACCCTAATGGTTTGTCCAATGCGGGGGAAGCCTTTCTTTGACGATCACGGAGGCTCAACGGGTTTCGGCTTGCAGCTTCAGGGCCTTGGATTTCCTGGTCTCGTTGTTTTTTGCAATTTGACAGCTGCCAGTGGGTTCCGCGTGCTGAGACGCAGGGCCATGCGAAAGCATTTCTCTGCCGGTTTGGTGTTTCCTTCTTCAAAAAGATCAAACCGTGGTCGTCGTGGGCTTTTGCATCGTCTGGAGCATCTGCTTGAGGGTATTGAAAGGGGCCTGTTGATCCACTTCAATCAACTTTGACAGCGCCTGGTGCTTGGTCGCTTTCCCCTGTCATGCCAAGGACCATCATGCATTGCCTTTGAGTGCGTCTTTCAGCCTCTGGGCTAGCCTCATGTCAAGGTGGCTTTGTCTGGACTTTCAGCGAAGCATGTCCATGAAAACGGCCCGGCCCTTTCATCATGGGGCCGGGCCGTTTTGGCTGCTATTGTTCAAACATCTTTTGCATCCGGTACCTGGAACTCCGGATTGTTGGGGTCTTTCAGGAGGCGATTTGCTTCCTCAGCGTGCGGTCCAACATGTCGCTCGGTGATCGGGTCAAATGTCAGCCAGGGCCCGACGATGTATTCGTTGTCATTCTCGGGAAGACCGACGCCATTCTGCATGACGTCGTGGAGCTTGGAGAAGTGCTCCGCTGCGTCCTTGTTATCTCCGAATTTTCCAGCCCGTGCATTGAAGGGCGCTCGCTGCCCAAGGCGGTAGGAATTATTGATCAGGTGGCCCATGACGCAGGCGTAATGGGAGTCCACTACATTCCCGTTGGCCATGTCAGGATCGCCAGCACGGCAGGCGGCGATAAAACTACCCCAGTTGCCGCCGGGTGTTACTTTGCCTTCAGGAATTTCCAGCTCTTGGCCTTCACTGCTTCCTTTCGCATAATATTTTCCACGGATGATTTTTCCTCCGTCTTCAAAATAATACTCATTCTCCACCTGGCGCTGGTAACCCTCGTAGTTGACGTTGCGCACATTAAAGAAAACCTGCTGGCCATTGGGATACTCCGCAAGGCCGAACATGGTGTTGGGTGTTTCACCTTGATCACCCCACTGAAAGCGCCCGCCGATGGCCATGGCGCGTACAGGGTGGGTTTGATCTTTATCCACTGCCCAACGAGCGACATCCAGTTGGTGCGTTCCCTGGTTGTTCAGATCCCCGTTACCTGTGGCCCAGAACCAGTGCCAGTCATAATGCACGTAGTTGTCGTGATACTGATGGATGACGGCAGGTCCTCTCCATAGATTCCAGTCAACATGCGATGCCGGTGGCGATGCATATTCGAACCCGATCGAGCCTCGAGGTTTGCAGCAATAGCCGTAGGAGATCTTCAATCGTCCAAATTTGCCTGCCTGAATCTGCTCGTGAAGCCCGGCGATTTTTGCGTCACTGCGCCGCTGTGTGCCATGCTGGATGACAACGCCGTAGCGCTTTTGCGCCTCCACCGCCACGCGTCCCTCGGCGACATCGTGACTCATCGGCTTTTCCACGTATACATGCTTGCCTGCCTGTGCACCCCAGATGGTCATCAACGAATGCCAGTGATTGGGTGTCGCCACGGAAATGGCATCGACGCTCGGGTCATCAAGCGCCCGCCGGATATCATTGATTCCTTTGCACTTGTATTTGCCTTGTATCTTGTTGTTTACCGAGCCGACGGCTGCTTCGCGGACGCGTTCGTCCACATCCGCCAGGTAGGCAATTTCCACATTGTCCTGTTCCAGCCAGCCTCCTATGTGGCTGCGACCTCGCCCATTCAAGCCGGCCACCGCGATACGTAGACGATTGTTGGCTCCGATGGCACGGCCCGATGCCTTGGTGCCGCTGAGTAAAACCGTCGCTCCAGCCGCCAGTGAGGTTTGTTTCAAAAATTGACGTCGATTGAATCCATTCATGTTAGTGCAATGCTGTTGATGATTGAGTGGACATGGAAAACAAGTCCGGTTTAAATACTGTGAATCTGCATAAAGGATATCATCTGGCCAGAGGATGTAAACGCATACTTTCAAGCCGAATACACTTTTGGCAGTGCGAAACCACGCTGCAAATGCCACACAGCGCCCACATGGTTTCTTGACTGTGCAACGGTAGCCGTTTGCTGGACTTTCTGGCTTTAAGGCTTGCAACCGCCAAGGACGTGACTAGAAAAGATAATTCATGACATGGAATATGCGCCATGAGGGTGGTTTGAATGGTCGTCAGCCATCGATACGCTCCGCTTCCTTCTATGTTTATGGGGCAAGTGCTGTCTTGCTTCTGCTCTGGTTGTTTCCTTATTTCTGGTATAATCAGGTGGATCTCGACCGTGATCGATATTTGTTTTCTCCCGGGAAAGAGCTTGAGGCTTACACCTTCACGGATCAACCACTTGGAGAGTCCATGGAAAGAAGGTTGGTTGCTGATACAATCTTCAATGGCCAGTTCCAGGATCAGGATAAACACCTTGTGCATGCCTTCATGGCCAAACGTTACCGTGAATCCTCAAGTGAAATCGGTCTGTTTGTGCATACACCCGACCGTTGCTGGACCGAGGGTGGCTGGAAGATGATTCCAGTTCAACCTGACCATGTGGAAGTCTCCGTTCGAGGACAGAAGATTGGTTTTGAAAGGCGGATGTTCGTCGTTGATGGCAATCACGCATTGGTGTATTTCACCGGGATGGTCGGAGGGCAGACCTTGCCATATCGTCTGGATCACAACCTGTCGGTCGCCATGAAATATCAACGGCACAGGAATGAGGCAGAGCAGGGGACTTCCAGGCGGATGGTGGATACACTTTTCTGGAGAAGAGTCTGGGATGCCTTTGTGAGTCGCCGCCCTTTGCTTGGCCCCAAGCAGTTTGTTCGGGTTTCCACTTTTGTTTTCCCATCGCAAGTCCACGAAGGGGATCAGCGGCTTCAGTCTTTCCTGGAACATTGGCTTGAGAGAGTGGATTACCGTCAGGAACTGGAATCCATGGAGAAGGATACATCAGCTTGACGTGATGAACCCCCTGCCTTCAGCAGCATCGTCTCCAAATGATGGTTATGATGACCGGACGCTGCTTCTTTATTTAATACCCAGTTTCATTGCCATGGCATGGCTGAGTTCGAGGGCTTCCTGGTTCTGGAATCATCAGGAAGAACTTTCCTTTGGATGGATCGTCCTGTTGCTATGCATCTTCCTCTTCTGGGAAACGTGGAGCCAGAGGCCTGTGGCGCAACTCAGGATTTCCTGGATATCCCTCTCATTGGGTTTTCTTGGAATGTTGCTTCTCTTTGTATTTCAAATCTATCAGGCAGCGCTTGGATTAAAACCAGCAGCCCTTGCCGGCTTGGCGCTAGGTGTCATGATGATCTCAGCTGCCAACCTGCATTTTGTTTTTGGACGACCGGGACTTGGTAAATGCTTGTTCCCATATGCATTCCTGCTCATTGCCATGCCGATGCCGTCGATTGTTCAAGGCGTCGTGGTCAACGGTCTGCAGCAAGAAGTGGCCTTTGTAACGGTTGAGCTTCTCGCCCTACTGGGTGTGCCTGCTGACCTGAGCGGCAGCATCATTCATTTACCCTCTGGACCGATCGGGGTGGATGAAGCATGCAGTGGTATTCGCAGTCTTCAAAGTACGTTGATGGCAACACTCTTCATTGGTTTCCTCACGCTTAAGGGTCTTGTCTTCAGGTTGAGTTTATGTGTTGCTGGTATCCTTCTTTCCATCCTTGGAAACCTGGTGCGTGTCTTTTTCCTAAGCTACCGGGCTCACATGCATGGTTTGGAGGCCGTAGAAACCGGTCATGATGCGGCGGGATGGTCCATTCTGCTTTTTACCCTGACGGGCGTGTCCCTCCTGGCATGGTTGTTGAATCAATTCCAGTTGACGATCAATCGAGACTCCAAAGCTGATGGGGGGAAGGCTTGATAGATTCGAATCCCAGATGCCAGTATCTCGTATATGGCAGCCAGTTTGTTTTCATAAATTCAGCTTGGTTCAGGCCGGTTTCATGGATTTAATGAACCCATGAAAATTCCATCAGCTTTGCGATTGCCATGGTGGTCTGCTTTGCTTCTGTGCACGCTCGTTCCGGACGGTGCTTGCCGTTTGTTCGCCGATGCTGCCTTTGCAAATCTAAGCCCTCGCAATCCCTTCCATGTCCATGCGACCTCCCCCAAGTTGATCACCCCGCAATGGGTTGGGGAGGAAGGGGTGGATGCCGTCATCATCCTGTCCATTGACGACCTCAGGTCTCCAGGAAATTACGAAACCTATTTGCGTCCCATTCTGGAGCGTCTCAAGCAAATAGAAGGGCGGGCACCGGTGAGCATCTTCTGCAATGCCCTCGAACCTGATCACCCGCAATTTCAGACTTGGCTCAAGGAAGGTCTTTCTCTTGAGGTCCATACCCTATCGCACCCATGCCCATTGCTTGCAAAGGGGGATTTTGAGGCCGCAGAAGACACATTCTTCGGTGGGGTGGACCTGCTGAATACCATTCCCGAAAATCGTTCTGTGGCCTACCGCATGCCGTGTTGTGATTCCATCAATTCGCCCAGTCCAAGATTCTATAGTGCGATATTTCCTCGAACCTCGACGCAGGGGCAATTCCTGGAGCTTGATTCCAGCGTGATGTGCCTGATGACATCTGCAGATCCCGAGCTGCCTCCTTCCCTTGTACTGGATGCCTCAGGACGGGAACGCTTCACGAAATACGTTCCCTTTCCATCCTTTACCACCACCATCCAGAATTACCCATACCCCTATGTGATCAATAATCTTTGCTGGGAATTCCCGGCGATGGCTCCGAGTGACTGGGAAGCGCAGCACCTGCACGGAGTCAACAACGAGACCACCGTGGAGGATTGGAAACGTGCGCTTGACCTGACCGTCATCAAGCAGGGTGTCTTTAACTGGATCTTTCATCCGCATGGATGGATCCGTAACGATCAACTTATTGCGTTTATTGATTATGCGACTGCAACCTACGGCAAGCGTATTCGTTTTCTTACCTTCAAGGAGGCGCTGAACCGAATGGAAGAGCATCTTCTCTCTGGAAATCGTCTGCGCTCTCCTGAAGGAAAGGACGCTGGGATTCGTTTGCTTGATGCAGACAGGGATGGATACATGGATGTTCTGCTGGGGGGCGTGCAACCCGGTTCACTGCGTCTCTGGTCAAAGGACAAGCATGCTTTCGAGAATCTGGTATGCCCAGTTCCGGTTTTAACTCCCGATGGAGAAGCAACGGGGGTGAAACATGGGGTTTTCTGGGAAGGTGGCGGCAGGGTCTGGCTTTACAGGGATGCAACCTCTGAGGGAGCATGGATGCTGGGTGAAGATGGCCTGGAGCCCCATGGAAGCGTGATATCAGAGTTCCGCTGTCAGGGTAGGCCTGTGCCCACGGTCTACAAGGGGAACGTGGATGGTGTGATCGTGCACGATATCGACCGGGATGGACTGGATGAGGTTATTGTGGGCTATCCGGGGCAACAAGGGGTGCTTAAATGGAATCCAACGCGACATACATGGGACACATTGCCTTATGCCTGGCCCAAGGGACTGAGCCTGGTGGATGCCCGGGGATTGGATGCAGGGGTTCGCCTGGTGGACATCAATGAAGATGGTCATGTAGACCTGCTGCATTCAGATGAAGAGCACTACGCTGCCTATATTTTTATTCCCGAATTCATCCTTGGATTTCAAGAGGGATGGTCGCGATTGATCATGAAAGGGGATCGTGGCGATGAGGAGGCTATTCCGGCCTTTGTTCGACCAGGGAAGCATCGTGATAACGGTGCCTGGTTTGCCAGGGGACAGGTCTGGGTGCAGAATGAGGATACCGCGCACCTGCCGGACCTGGTCGATCGTAAATCATTCCGACAAATCCTTCTGGGTAGCCAGCCCCGGGCTCAAACGGTTCAGGAAGCACTGGTTTCCTTTCAGTTGGATCCCTCCCTTGAGATTCAATGTGTGGCATCTGAACCGTTGGTGGAGGATCCTGTTGCATTTGAATGGTCGGCGGATGGTTCCTTATGGGTGGCTGAAATGAGGGATTATCCCCTGGGTTTGGGACCCGATGCTCCGCCGGGGGGACGTATCAGGCGACTGAAAGACCTCGATGGAGACGGAATTTACGATACCTCCACGGTTTTTCTCGACAAGGTTCCTTTCCCCTCAGGTCTTTTTCCCTGGGGAAACGGTGTGTGGATCAGTGCCGCACCCGATGTGTTCTTTGCTGCCGACCTTGATGCGGATGGCAAGGCCGATACCTTGCGCAGGCTTTTTACGGGTTTTGGTGAAGGCAACCAGCAGCATCGGGTCAACGGGTTTGAATATGGGCTA
>JAAZXX010000039.1:0-6646 GCA_014239995.1 Verrucomicrobiia bacterium | reverse complement strand
GGTGGCGTGATTCGTTCTTTGTGGTCGGAAAAAGTCTCTCGTTTGAGGCTGCGTGATTTCGAGTTCGATCCGGTCACGGGAGTTTTTCAGGCCATTGAGGGGCAAACACAGTTTGGACGTCGACGGGACGATTGGGGTAACTGGTTTGGAAACAATAATCCAAACTGGATTTGGCATTACCATTTTCCTGATCGTTACCATAACCGGGTTTCCCACGCAGGTCCTTTTTCCAGCAAGACCTATCTGGCAGCAGATCTTCCTTCAAGAAAGGTCGACCAGATAGCCGTTCCATTGCAGCGTTATAACGATGTGGGCATGCGGGGACACGTGACTTCAGCATGCAGTGCGACACCCTATCGAGACAGGGTTCTTTTTGACGATGGACGACAACACGTATTTGTCAGTGAACCCGTTCACAACCTCGTACGTCACTTTGTGCTTGAGCGTGAGGGGGTCAGTTTTGATGCAAGGCGTCCGGAAAATGAAATGGAAAGGGAATTCCTCGCAAGCAAGGATCCATGGTTTCGTCCGACGATGCTCAAGACAGGGCCGGATGGGGGATTGTATATAGCAGATATGTACCGGCTGGTGATCGAGCATACCGAGTGGATTCCAGATGATGTTGAACAGCTTATGGATCCACGTTCAGGAACGGAGAAGGGGCGAATTTACCGGGTGCTTGCAAGGAATACCAAAAACCGCCGACAGCCGGATAAAATTTCCACTGCCACCGCAAAGGAATGGCTGGAACTTCTCCAAAGTGACAATGGTTGGAAGCGAGACCAGGCACAAATGTGGCTTGTTGAGACTCGAGGTGCAGGGCAGATAGAGGCATTGAAATCCCTCATGCATTCTGGAAAAGCCAAAACGCGCGTACATGTCCTGTGGACCCTGCATCATGTGCGTCAACTGGAGGTGGAGACCCTGAGAAAGGCCTTCTTGGATCCTCATCCGGAAGTACGGCGTAACGCCTTGATACTCTCTGAGCAGGCCCGGTATCGTGATACAGATGGCTCTGGTGGGGAGTGGGCGCACCTTTATGAGAGGCTTTTAGGGGATAACGAAACCTTTGTGCGTCATCAGGCCATTTGCTCCCTGGGTGCCCATGCCTCCGCTGAGAGCTCGCGTCTGATGGTGGAAGCCATGCATCAGGAAGCTCAGGAAGAGGCGATGCAGGATGCGCTGATCAGTTCCTCGAACCATCACCTTAAAACCATGGTTGAGCATGGTTTGGCTTGCGATGCCTGCAGGCTGGGCGTGGTGATGCGTTCCCTGGTTCAGATTGCTGTCAAGCAGAAGGCTCCATGGATTGGTGCATCCATCGAGGAGTCCGTGCTGATGCTGACGGGTATCGATACCGCCTCGGGTCTCCAGACCTCTTTTCCCTCTGATTTGACAAGGCAGCTCAAGGAGCGCAGGGAGTTTGATCAGACCAGTTCATCCGTCATTGAGGACCAGCATAATACCGTGCAGGCGGCTTACTTGATCAATGCCTTTCTCAAGGCCGGAGGGCGCGCCCTGATCAATGAAGATAACTGGATGCTTTCTCAAAATCTGTCTAATCAAGTGGCTCGGTTGCTGATGGATCCAGTTTCTCGAAAAGACCGGAGCAGGGTTGTACTCTTTGCATATCTGATCGGTGTTGAAGCCATCCATGATTGGGAACACTGGATGGGGTGCCTGATGGCTGCCTCTTTTGAAATCACACTGGATGACCGCGAGGCCATACTGCGTCTCCTCATGACTTCCGGGGCTCCGCTTGATGCAGGGATGACACGTTGGATCGAGTCTGCATGGAATACGGCTTCGCTCCAGGAACGGCGTATGTTGCTTGCCTTGGTTCTCAAGCAGCCGGCTTGGACACGGGTATTACTCGAATCTATCCGATCAGGTTTTTTCGTGTCTACCGGGGAGGCCTTCGAGGACGGCACCCTGACCGCGGAAATGGAGATGTCCCTTCGACGTCTCGGAGATAAACCACTGCACACACTGGCTTTGGTGGCCATGGATCGCCGGCGTGAGCGGATGGGTTTGTCTCGCTTGTCCGACCAGACGGTCAGCCAGCGTTTTGAAACACTGGCCAAGCTGTCCAAGGATACAGGCCGAGGAGCGGGGCTGTTTTTGCAGAACTGCGGAATGTGTCACCGATTTCATGGCGTGGGTGCCAAGGTTGGACCGGACCTTAACGCCCTCAGTGACCGATCTGGACTGGCACTGCTCACGGCCATATTAAACCCCAATGACGCCATTGAGCAGGCTTATCTGGGGCATGAGCTGGTCCTGAAAAATGGGGATGCCCTGGCCGTGATCCTTCAGCAACGATCCTCCGACACCCTACTTGTAAATGTCAGTTCAGGGGAACAACTTACCTTGGACATCGATCAAATCGAGTCCATGCGACCTCTGGGGCGTTCTCTGATGCCTGAAGGATGGGGGGACGCTCTTAAGGATCAGGACCTTGCCGACCTGATTGGTTATCTCCAGACCGACCACCCGTGATAGAAACCATTTGAGGGTGGGCTTCGAAATAGGCCTTATCCCTGACATCAGACGCTTGATCGACCTCACTCCCTTGGATCACGGAAGTCTCAAACCCACGATACATTGGACCCAAGGGATCATTGTCTCCCGTGTGCCATTTCCCGAAACTGCCATGCGATAGCCCTGTTTCTTGTATATATCGGCCAAGGTCACCTCATCTTCGTAGAGAATGGAGCGTTCGAAGATGGTGTTCCACACTCCGGCTACTTGGAATAACTGCCGGTCAAAAGGATGAAATGGGAGGGTAAACAGGTGGGTTCAACGTGGAATTGATTGAATCGCAGGTGTCAGGCGAGCACTTGATCGAGCAAGGGCATACGAATGATGGTATTTCCGTGGTGACCCAGATCTCCGCCACCTTGGTCATCCGTGATCACCAGGATAAAACTCCAACTCTCCAGCGCTCTCTTTTGCGCGGTCACATGCATCCGAGACAAAATAAAAACGCCCCCAACTGTGGGGGCGTTTCTACTGGAAATCATTGAATGGTTATTTGATGCGCTACTCGGCTCCGCTGGTGATCCAGAGCTTCAGCAGATCTGTCTGTGCCTTGCTGAGCAGATCTCCCTTCGGAGGCATGCGATCATCGTGATCAGCTGGAAGAGTCACACGTTTGTAAAGTGAACTTTCGTTTGGTTTACCTGCCACAACAATGACCTCATCCTCGGCTCCCTTCAAGGTGGCCGCGAGGGAATCCAGTCTCAATTTGGCCTTCTGTTTTTCTTCCCCGTGGCATTTCACGCATCTTTCCTCAAGGATGGGCAGGATAAATGTGGCGAACACTCCATCATCGCTTTTGGCTGCAACTTTGGGCTCCTCGACAGCCTTTACCTCGACAGCTTTTACCTCGGCTTCAGCTTTGGCACCCTTTGAGATCCAATTGCGGATCTGGGCGATGTCTCCCTCGCTCAGTGGACCATCTTTTGGTGGCATCAGGTCTTCATCGTCCGATGGAAGCGTGATCAGTTGAAACAGATTGCTACCGATCAGGTCCCCGGCCACCACCACAGGGTCATCCGGTGTGCCCTTCATGACCGCCTCGTAGCTGTCCAGTCGCAGTTTTGATTTTTGCTTTTTCTCACCATGACAGCTGGTGCAGTTTTTTTGCAGAATGGGCAAGATGTGAGTTTTAAAATCGGGGTCTTCCACGACGACAATCTCCGAGGTTTCCTCCGTCGAGGCTGCTTCAAGGGCTTCCCTCTGGGCTTTCAAGGAGGCCAAACGTGCCTTACTCAAAAGCTCCTTTTCCCAGCCCAGATTGATTTCCAGTGCATTATTGCCCTGTTCCTCCATGGAAGCTTGGAGTGCTCTGGCGCCATCCTCAGTCACCTTGGTCTGCCAAAGGTAAAGATTTCCTAGCTTGGACATTCCCTTGAGCGAGTCCAACCCTGCATCGCTGACGTCGGTACCATAGAGATTGAGGTAGACCAGATTGGGAAGGTTCTTTAAATGAGCAAGCGCAGCATCGGTGATTTTCGTTTTTTCAAGGTGAAGGCGCTCGAGAGTCTCCAAGCCTGCCAAGTGTGCGGCACCTGCATCCCCAATGCCTGCCTGTTTCAGGTCCAGTTCAATGATATTGGGGATTTCCGTCAAAACATTCAGGTCTGCATCCGTGAGGATCCTTCCCTCAAATGTCTTGGGCGGGATCAGCACACGTACTCCCTCAACATCCTTGGCAATGCCCAGCACCTGGCCTCCATATGATTCGATCTTGGCGATGGCGGCATCCTCATCGGCCTTGAGGCCAGTAACCCATCCTGCTGTCAGACACCCGAGTATAATGAAAGTAAACTTATTCATATTTCTACTTTTTTGGCTTTGGATCTTATCCAATCTGATTTTTGTATGAGGGTCAAGCCAAGGGTGATCGAATCTTTACCGAATCATCGATACTGGCAAAAAAGGGTTGGTATCGTTATCATGGCTCCATTGTTACAACTTTGACGGTATCTGGACGGTGACTTTCTCATGAATGCAAGATCCCAACCCCCACCTTTGAACCCTGCTATCCATGGTAGGGTTTATGGGATGAATCGTCGTTTTTTTTTAAATTCCCTTTCACTTTCCACTGCATTGATGCTCACGCGCATGCACGCTGAGTTGGCCTCGCACGGATGGAAAACGGCTGTCGGTTTGAATGGGTTCGCCTCGAGCGAGCGTAAATATCGCAGGGAATTCCCCTTGAAGGAAATCCTGCCCTTTATCCACTCCACAGGCTTTGATGGCATCGAATTGCTTGAAGGATGGCGTGTGGGGAGCTATCCGGATCCAGTCAATGAACCGAGGAGGATGGAAGCATTTGTTAAACAATACACTTCCAATGGCTTGAAGGTTTTTTCCATGCAAACGGGAGCCAGCGGAGCTTTTTCACCCGAGCGTGCAACACGGATGCAATGGTTGGATGGAATGCGTTCCAAAACACTCATGGCCAAACAGTTGGGTTGTGATTGCTTGGGGATGTGGCCTGGAGGGAGCTTGCGTGGGCAAAGTCTCCAGCAGGCCATGGTGCATCTCGCAGACTCTTTCAGACGGATGGCTGACATTGCCGGGGAGCATGGGGTGTTGGCTGCCTTTGAAATTGAACCCCCTTTTGTGTTCAATACAGAAGCTCATTTGCGTCAAATCCTGGAACTTACCGATCACGTCAACTTGAAGACGATCTATGACCCCAGCCATTTTGATTTGATGAACGGTTCGACTGGTCGACCTCACGAGATGCTGGATAGGATCGGGGTGGATCAAATCGCATACGTGCACCTGACGGATACCGATGGCAAGAGGCGGGATGGGGGCACGTCCAAGCATCTTGCCTGTGGTGATGGACATGCACAGATTCCGGTCTCCCTGGAAAGATTGAAAAAAGGTGGGTTCAAGGGGTGGATCATGATTGACGCCTGGGAAATCCCCGATCCATATGATGCGTGTCGTAGGGGCCTTCATTACATAAGGAAAGCCATGGGATGAGGGTATGTCAGGATGGCATCCAGCATGATGAAGAAAATTTCCAAACACAATGCCCAGGTGTGGGATCGAATCGTGGCTCAAGGGAGCGGATTTGCGGCAAAGGCATCCACACGCGTCCTGAGCGATCCGCACAAGCACATTAACATCTACAACTGGTTGCCGCAGGGCGTGCACGGTCGAAAGGTGCTCTGTCTTGCTGCCGGTGGTGGAAAACACGCCCCGCTTTATGCTGCCGCCGGAGCGAATGTGACGGTATTGGATGTCTCGGAGGCCATGTTGGAGCGGGACCAGGAAATGGCGCGTCAGCATGGTTTTTCCATACGATGCATTCATGGTTGCATGACCCAAATGCCCCTGCTGCAGGATGCTGAGTTTGATCTTGTCATGCAGCCTGTGAGTGCTTGTTACATTCAGGAACTGGATCTTCTTTATCAGGAAGTGGCAAGGGTTCTCAAACCAGGTGGGCTCTACATCGTGCAGCATAAACAACCCGTCAGTCTCCAATGCGGGGCGTTTCCAAAGCAGGGGGCTTACTGGGTCGACCATGAGGCCCGACATAAGGGACCCTTGCCGGTTGTGCGAGGCAGTGAGCATCGAGAGGAGGGTGCCTTGGAGTTCCTGCACCCTTTGGAAGATCTTCTGGGTGGCCTGTGCCGCAGGAGCTTTGTCATTGAGGATGTCAGGGAGCCCTGGCATGGCAAATCCACTGCGCCAGCAGGTTCCTTTTTTCATCGAAGCCAGAGTATTCCCCCTTATATTGCCATTAAGGCCCGGCGAAGGATGGACTCAAGGATTGCTTTTTCGCCCATTTTAGCCGAGACTCTGGACGTCTAGTTGAAATCTTGCGCGGCCTTGCTCAGGAAAGGCCCAGTAATCTTATGAAACAACAACGAACAAAGTCCACCATGAAGGTGTTTCTGGGCCTTCTAGTTTTTCTCATCACGGTAGCTGTGCCTCGTTCTCAGGCTCAGGACAACAGTGTCGAGGCGTTCCCTTTGATTGAGTTTGAAACGCCCGTCTACACCTTTGGTACCGTGCAAAAAGGAGAAAATATCAGGCATGACTTTAAGTTTTTCAACCGTGGTAACCAGGTCTTGAAGATAGAAAGTGTTCGCCCGGGGTGCGGATGCACCACGGCCGG
>JAAZXX010000399.1:234-4292 GCA_014239995.1 Verrucomicrobiia bacterium | reverse complement strand
GGTCATGAATTAGGGGCCGGGCCATGTGCCGATGCATATGATTCAGGATAACATGGCCAAACAGTTAGAATGGTGTGATGAGGCGCCTTTTTATACCTTGGGGCCGCTTACCACAGATATCGCTCCGGGGTATGACCACATTACCAGCGGTATTGGTGCGGCAATGATTGGTTGGTACGGATGCGCCATGCTGTGTTACGTGACCCCCAAGGAGCATTTGGGGTTACCCAACAAGAAGGACGTCAAGGAAGGTGTGATCACCTATAAAATTGCTGCGCATGCGGCCGATCTTGCCAAGGGACACCCTGGTGCTCAACATCGTGATAATGCTGTCAGCAAGGCGCGTTTTGAATTTCGATGGGAGGATCAATTTAATCTGGGTTTGGACCCAGAAACCGCCCGTGATTATCATGACGAGACCTTGCCTCAGGACGGTGCCAAGACCGCACATTTCTGTTCCATGTGTGGCCCTCACTTCTGTGCCATGAAGATCACTGAAGACGTGCGCGCCTATGCCCGCGAGCAAGGTGTTTCCGAAGAACAAGCTCTTCGAACAGGTATGGACGAAAAGTCACGAGAATTTCAGGATAAGGGAAGTGAAGTTTACCAAAAGAGTTGAATCAGTGAAACGGTAGAAGCCTCAGCCCTGATCCCAATGACCCGAGAATACTTCACTCTCAGGGAGATCCTGTTTCGAATGCGATCTTCTCAACGCGGTGCCACATGCGTTTCGTCTGTTGCGCGATATGCCTTTGATCGTATGCGATCATTACTTTTTTATCAACAAGACTGCTTGACGGTCGCACCGCCTTGGAGGCGTGATTTGAGAGTCAATCATCCAGGTCATCGCTACACCTTGGTTCGTTCAGCCTGCTTGGACCTCATGGCGCAGCATTCCACATGATGGAGGGGGTTCCGGGATCAGGTTGCGAACAACTCACCTATCGATATGCCTGTTGGGATTTGGGACACAGTCAGTTGGGGGCGAGGTTGCGAGTTTCCTTCTTGTTGACCAGTTGGGAAGTTTTCCTCTCCAAAGGTAACGTTTCCCGTTCTCCGTGGGGTAAGGCTTTTTGGGAAGTGCGTTTTGACTGGACGATACCCGTTATTGTCAGATGGATGCCTCGATATCCAGACTTGTTGTGAAAGACCCCGGATTATTCGCTCTCAGTCTCAAAATCTTGCGGGTATGTCACGATGGTTTCCTCGATACTACCTTCATCCTGCACTGTCACATCATTTAATACGATGCGGTAGAAACGCTTTGACGCATCCTTTGCTCCATCGTCCTGTGCGACAATCGGTCGGGTCCGAAATGCGAGGGTGAAAACATCCTCCCACGTTTTGAAGTCTCCAGTAGCCTGTAAAGTAAATGGCATTCCATTTGGTCCCGAGACGGAAACTCGAGTTTTGCCGTTTCCGAGGATGTTCAAATCGGTTACCTCTATGGGTTTGCTGTTGATGAGGGTGGCTCTGTAGTAGCGTGTTAAAGCCGATGTATGATCGGTATCTTTTAATGTGAACTCCCGTTGTTTCAAGACCCGCAGGTCCATGGGGCTCCATGTTTTCTTGTCTGCAGAGCTATAGACGATCATGGTTTGGTTGCGGGGACCACGGATTTTCATGGTCGGGATGCCATCTTCATCCAGCCATAAATCTTGAAAGGAGACTGAAGTGTCCACTGCCGCAGTGACTTGGCACGCAAAGTTCGCGATGGGATCTCCGCCCCACTGGTATGGAGACCATCCGTTCGCAAAACGCACCCAGATGTCGTCATAACTTTTCCCAATGTGTGGAGGATGGCGTAACACCAAGCCTGCTCTATCCGTGCTCAGGCCCGTCATCCCGCTGAATTGAACCGTGAACGTAAACCTTTCAGGGACGACTGCATCAATCCCAGTTATGGAGGCAAAGTTGTAGTCCGGGAAAACGGCAAATGGTTCACTCTGGTAAATTAGCGTCCCCGGAGTCTTTACATTTGCAACCAAGGACTCGCCGTCGTTCCTATAGAAGCGCAGTACCACGGTTTCATCCCCATCGGCCTCGAACTGACCGTTGTATTCAAAACTAAACGCAACGACCTTCCTGTTGTCCCCCTCCAGAATCAGCTCATCTCCGAATTCTTGATTCGTGGAATTTGTCCCAGCGACTGGTCCAATGGCGTTGTGATAAACGACCTCTGTTGCAACGAATTGGGCCTGGACCCAAGGACCCAGGATGCCCAATATGACGGAAAGACATCGGATTGAACATAACCCCAGTTTTGGTTTCATATGTGGCAGCACACGCCATGTGTTTTGAATAAACTTCATCTGGTCAAAATATATGGTTAAAAATGGACCCGAGAAGTAGTTGGTACCCCGGCTAGGACTTGAACCTCGAACAAATTGATTAAGAGTCAACTGCTCTACCAATTGAGCTACCGAGGCACGGGACTTAATCTCGTTCCATTACATCCCTTTGTCAAATGATAAGCACACGGAATGCCAAATTCATTTTTAAGAAGTGACAAATGAGTGTTCTCTGACTTGTTCAGAGTGATTCTGGATTTGCCATGAGGGCATCCACGCGGGTGAGAAGACGCCCGGCGGCCCCTCCATCAAGTACACGGTGATCAAAGCTCAGGGTCATTTGTGATTCAGTAATCGGCACGAAACAACCTTGCTCTGTGTCCCAGAAGGGTACCTTGCGCCCAGCCCCTAAACCCAGTACCAGCGTTTGTTCAGGGAGTGGAATGGGGGTAGCCCAGGTGAGTCCGAACGTTCCGAAGTTGGTCACCGTTGCGATCGAGCCCCCGGTGGCGTTGGGTGGAAGCTTTCGCTGGCGTGCCGATGCCACAAGTTCCTTGTAGGTAGAAACCATGCCTTGAACCGATGTTTTGTCGGCATGGCGAATAACAGGTACAAGCACCCCATCCTCCGCCTCCACCGCAAATCCGATATCGATGGATGCTGGGTGTGCAATTTTATTGCCTATTAATCTTCCGGCCGTGGCACTGTTTTCCGACAAGGCAATGGCCAGGGCACGGATGGCAAACAAAGCAGGGCCTGGTTTTGGTGCCATTTTTGACCGGTGTGCGAGCATGGCATCGAGCCGAACAGGTCGTCCTACCGTTGCAAGAGGTCTTGTCCAGCTGCGTCGCATGGCATCTGCTACTGCGACCCGCATGGAAGAGGCCTGGGTCAGTCGCGACTGCTCCAGTTGGCTTAGGAATTTTTCAAAATCCTGGATGGTCAATCTTCCACCGGCACCGCTTCCTGCAATGCCCGACAGGTCTGCCTCGCGCAGCCCCAACTCATACATGCGTGCTTTCATGCGCGGCGACATGTATTGGGCTCCGACAAATTGTGCAGGCACAGGCAGTCCCTTGATGGTGGGTTTGACTACAGAAAAGGTTCCCTTCATTGCATTTGTCTTCACCTCCTTAGAAGGTGAAGGGGGGTGCGAAGAGTGGGTCGTTGGTTCACAAACGTCCTCCCGGACCCTTGTGGTTGCCTCGCTTTGAACCTGCCCGAGGACGTCTCCAACGGTGTAACTTTCCCCCAGTTCAACCACGAACGCCTCAATGAACCCGTCGCAGGGTGCGGTCACATTCATGGTGGCTTTCTGTGTTTCGACCTCCATGATGTCCTGTCCAGCACTCACGGAATCCCCCTCCGCTACAAGCAAATCAATGACGGTGGCCTCTGCGATGGATTCACCGAGCTGTGGCATGATGATGGGCGTTGCAGGCATGAGTTTTTCAGAGTTTGAAGTGTAAACTGGTTTGTTGTAATTAGTTCCTCAGCAAGTTGCGTGCAGCTGCAGTAATACTTTGCGCTGTAGGTCGATGCACCGACCATAGTTTTGGGTGATAAGGAATGGGCGTATCCTTGGCATTGATCCTTTGAGGTGGTGCGTCCAAGAGGTTGAAGCCCTCTGCGACCACGCGGCTGATTACCTCAGCATTCACGCCACCCCATGGCCATTCCTCAGCAACACACAAAAGGCGACCGGTGCGTGCGACTGAAGCAATGATGGTATCTGTGTCGATGGGTTTGATGGTTCTAAGGTCCACA
>JAAZXX010000399.1:0-224 GCA_014239995.1 Verrucomicrobiia bacterium | reverse complement strand
GGCACTGTAAGTCACGATGGTCATGTCGCGACCTTCTCGTGCCATACGTGCTTTGCCGATAGGAATGGCTTCCTGTGGTATTGCCTCGGCCTTCAGGTGAAAATAAAGATACTTATGCTCGCAGAATATCACCGGGTCATCGAGCATCACGGACTCAATCAACATGCTGTAGGCATCTTCTACGGTGGCAGGAGTGCAGACAATCAGGCCTGGGAAATGGGCGT
>JAAZXX010000398.1 GCA_014239995.1 Verrucomicrobiia bacterium | reverse complement strand
TCGATGCTCACCCTCCAGTTTCCTCTTGTTGGTTGCCGCTTTTGTTTGCATCGCCTCGTCTGGAAATGGATCAACCGGTTGATGACGTGTTCCCTGGCTACTTTGCTCTGTGCCGCTGAGCCGCAGTTTCTGCAGCCTGTTGGAGGATCGCAAGATGGGGGACTTGCAAGGGTGCTTTCGGTCATGGACAAAGAGGCGATAGAGCGATTTGAACCGGATACTGAGGTGGTGTTCCACATGTTCAATGATTTACTTCGAGCCTATACACATCAGGACAATGTGAAAGATGCCTGGAATGTCTTCATTAAACCTGAGGACATTGTGGGTATCAAAGTTCTCTCCGATCCTGGCAGTGTAAGCGGTACGCGTCCCGCTGTTGTAGAAGCTGTTATAAAAAGTTTGCTATCAGTGGGTTTCTCCGGAAGGCAAATCATTATTTGGGATCGGCGAAAAGGGTTGCTGGTGGCAACCGGGTATGACCAATTGGCAAAACGTTTGGGCGTCTCGATTGCTGGAAGTGTGGATTACGGTTTCGATCAAGCTGTCTATTATGAGGCTCCGCTGGTTGGTAACCTTGTATTTGGAGACCATGAATTTGGTCGTGACGAACCGGGTATCGGCAGGAAGTCTTACGTTTCGAAGTTGCTGACGCAAAAGTTGACACGTGTCATTCAGATCCACCCCATGTTAAACCACTACCTTGGGGGGGTGAACGGGCACGTGGTTGGACTGGCCACCGGGGGCGTGGACAACAGCCTCCGATTTACCCTTGATGAAGACCGGTATCATGAGGCGATACCTGAAATCTGTGCGATACCCGCGCTCTATGACAAACTGGCTTTCAGCCTTGTGGATGCCCTGATTTCTCAATATCAAGGGGAAGAGCGAGGTTTTCTCCAGTACTCAACGGTGTTGGGAGAGCTTCGAATCAGCAAGGATCCGGTAGCATTGGACGTTCTCTCCATGATGGAAATCAATCGTCAGCGCAACCAATCCGGACTCAAGCGGCATCGTTCAGCCTTTCAGCTTTATCGCAATGCTGAATTACTTCAACTGGGTGTGAGTGATCCATCGAACATTCTCTTTGAAAGGATTCGTTGATGGAACCTGTCTTTGCCATGAACCGGGAGAGGATGTTTCCGGCACCTCCTGGCTGCACGTGTTTATGTGCGTATGAATGATTCATCTCTGATCGGTATTGAAATAGGCGGTACTAAGTTGCAGGTGGTAATGGGTCGTGCCGATGGCGAGATCATGAATCGAAAACGGTTTTTGGTCGATGGCAACCGGGGGGCAGAGGGTATCCGGCAACAGATTATACAGGCTGTCCATATCTTAAGTCAGGGGGCTCCTTCTATTGCCGGAGTAGGCGTTGGATTTGGGGGGCCTGTGGACCGAGACGCCGGATGTATTGCCTGCTCTCACCAAGTAGAGGGTTGGTCGGGGTTTGCCATCCAGTCATGGCTGGAGGAACTTAGTGGTGCTCCGGTGATTGTCGATAACGATGCCAACGTCGCGGCCCTTGGTGAAGCACTCAAGGGGGCAGGCTCAGGGCTTAGCTCCATTTTTTATGTGACCCTTGGCAGTGGTGTCGGTGGGGGCACCGTGATGGAAGGTCAAATCTACCACGGTACATACCCTGGTGAGAGCGAAATTGGGCATTTGCGGCTTGATCGGAACGGTACCATCGTTGAGCAAGCATGCTCTGGATGGGCTGTGGACCGGAAGATCCGCCAAGCCGTTGCAGTACATCCTGCCAGTCAACTGGCCACTTCGGTCGGGAACCTGTCATCAGGCGAGGCAAGCGTGCTGGCGCAGACCTTGGACGCAGGATGTCCTGTGGCGCAGGGCATCTTGAAGGAAACACTGGATTCCCTGGCCTTCGCCTTATCGCATGTGGTTCACCTGATACATCCTGAAGCCATTGTCCTGGGGGGGGGGCTTTCGTTGCTGGGTGAGAGGCTTCGCGGAGGTGTGGAGAGCGAGTTGCCCAAGTGGATCATGGACGTTTTTGGTTCAGGTCCCCAGATCAAGCTGTCGACGCTTCGCGAGGATGTCGTGCCGGTAGGGGCATTGCTGATGGCTGGCCAGAAAACAATGGGTCGGATCGTCTAGAGCATGCTGTTTCTCAGTCTGCTGCTTGCTTCCTTCTAGAGAATATGCCTCAGTGCCAGAGTCAGGACGGTCAACAGAATCATGAACCCTGAAGGCATGAAGGTCTTGGTTTTTGCCAGGCGCAGTGTAAACAGCAGTATCAAGACAATTTGAAGCAGGTCGATCAGATCGATTTTGCCTCTGGTATTTGGCACCGTGTAGTCAATGACACCGATGATGGAGAGGATGAGTGGAATCCCAAAGCCCACAGCAACAAACAGTGAAACCTTGCTGCCCGCTTTGACCATGCCCATGATCCCTCCGAATACCAGCAGGATGACATAAGCCCATTCGACTAGCTCTGCACGGTCCAACATGGTTCATGACACTATCTTATTTTCCGCATGCCACAAAAGGACATTTTTACCAAATCTTTGTCGCGCTACGGGCCTGCACCAAAGACCCATGAGGAAAGGTGCCTGCGCATCAAGGATTTTTTTGACCCTGTTCATAGCAGGATCAGCCTGAAGTCGGTGAACATGGCCTTGTTGGACCGGCATGGTGTTTCACTGAGCATGGTTCGCGATGATCTCCTGCATCCCATGATCGCCGGTAACAAGTGGTGGAAGCTCAAACATGCTCTGTTGGATGCTGCCAAGCGTCGACTTCCCATGCTGCTTACCTTTGGTGGACCCTATTCCAACCACATTCTCGCTGTGGCTGCTGCCGGGAGGTTGTTTGGATTCAAGACCGTTGGTATTATTCGAGGGGAGGAAGCCAGGCCTCTTAATCCTGTCCTTGTGCAGGCCCGTCAATGGGGGATGCAGTTGGTGGGTATTTCCCGGGCTCAATATCGGAAAAAAACAGATCCTCGATTTCTAAGTGAACTGGAATCTGACTGGGGACCCTGCATGATACTTCCAGAGGGTGGGTCGGGCAGTTTTGCCGTTCAAGGTGCAAGTGAGATGGTCCGGAGAATGACCAAGGATTACGACATTCTTTGCTGTCCAGTCGGCACCGGAGGCACGATGGCGGGTATGGTGCTTGGAGCCCGAGAGCAGTCAAAAGTTCTTGGGTTTTCCGTTTTGAAAGGAGGAAACCTCCTTGCGAGGGATATTCGGGGGCTTCTTCAAGTTCATTCGCCTGTTGCCCGCTCGTGGGAGCTTGTGACACGATATCATTTTGGGGGCTATGCCCGTTCTGATGATGCCTTGCTTACCTTCTGCAATCTTTTCAGGTCATCACAGGGTGTATCGCTTGATCCTGTATATACAGGTAAAATGATGTGCGGAATCGTGGACATGCTTGGAAAGGGACGTTTCAGGAAGGGGTCCAGGATTGTTGCGTGGCACACAGGCAATGCATGGATGGCATGAGGTGATCAGGAGAATTCTACCTTGATGTGTCAGGCCAAAGCAGGCAACCATGTCGTGACCTTATGGAGCTTGCGCTGACTTATTTCATGGCAATCCTGCTGGGCTACTTTTTGGGATCCATTCCCACTGGATTCATTGTAGCTCGGCGTCGAGGTGTGGATATACGTGATCAGGGCAGTGGCAACATTGGGGCGACCAACGTGTTTCGCATGCTTGGCTGGAGGGCGGGTATACTTGTCTTGGCCATAGATGCACTCAAGGGTTGGATAGCCTGCGTGGGTAGCCTGATGCTTTTGGGAGACCTCGTGATCATTGATGGAGCCACGGGGATCAACGTCGCCGATGCGAACCGGCTGATGCTGGCCGGTGGTTTTGCGAGTGTTCTTGGCCATAATTTTACACCTTGGCTGGGTTTCAAGGGGGGGAAGGGGATCGCCACCACTGCGGGTGTTCTTGTCGGATTGACCCCCTGGGGGTTTCTCAGTGCTTTGGTGGTGTTTTTGATGTTTCTTGCGCTAACGCGCATGGTTTCGCTTGCTTCGCTCATGGCCGCGCTGGTGCTACCTCTGGCGGTGTGGCTGCACCGTGAACCGTTTGCCTTCGTAGCAACATGCACCTTGATGAGCCTGTTGGCTGTGGTCAAGCACCGGGGCAATATCAAGCGAATTGTCTCAGGCACGGAGCCGCGACTGGGCCAGAAAAAATCTCATGGAAAGGAGCCCCAAGGATGAATGTGACTGTTTTGGGGGCGGGGGCCTGGGGAACGGCTCTTGCCAAGGTATTGCAGGAAAACGGCCATGATGTGACGCTGTGGGGAAGAGATGCCGCTCAGC
>JAAZXX010000397.1:1704-4317 GCA_014239995.1 Verrucomicrobiia bacterium | reverse complement strand
AGCACCTGTAACCAATATTTTTTTATCTTTAAAATTAATCATTAATATTTATTAACTTTATATCTTCTTCATTATTTATTGCACTAACTTTTACATTTTTATCAATCCTTTTAATTAATCCTGATAAAACTTTTCCTGGCTGTTGCTTCCACCCTGATCCAATGCACGCTCATGGGAGAGGCAAGGCCGAACATCCTTTGGATCATACCCGATGACATGTCTGCCCATTTCTCGTGTTATGGGGAAACCTCCATCCAGACACCACATGTGGATCGACTAGCCACCCAGGGTGTGCGCTTTGCCCGTGCTTACGTCACGGCACCGGTATGTTCCACCTGCCGCTCCGCGTTGATCACCGGCATGTATCAAACCAGCATCGGTGCGCATCACCACAGGAGCGGACGTGGTGCCCAAAAGATTCGATTACCGGAGCATGTCAGGCTCGTTCCGAAATATTTCCAGGATGCGGGTTACCACACATCCATCAGTGGTTGGCCTTCTGGGAGCGGTCGGTTTGGAAAAACGGATTACAATTTCGAGTGGGACAGCCATGTCTACGACGGCACCGACTGGTCTGAAAGGAAATCAGGACAACCTTTCTTCGCTCAAATCCACACACAAGGTGGGAAATTACGAGGCAAGGACAGAAAGGGGTGGGAAAAAATTTCACGCTCCGCAGCACAGAAGTTTGGCAGGGAAACCCCCGTCAGTGCCGTCAGGCTGCCACCATATTACCCGGATCATCCGGAAATTCTAAGAGACTGGGCGGCATACCTGGACAGCGTTCGCATGACGGATAACATGGTGGGAGAAGTGCTCGACCGACTGGAAAAAGAAGGCCTTCGAGAGAACACACTGGTCATTTTCATGACCGACCATGGTATCAGCCACGCTCGCGGAAAGCAGTTTCTCTACGATGAAGGCATCCACGTCCCCCTGATCATCAGTGGTCCAGGCATCGCGCCTGGAAATGTGCGTGAGGATCTCGTGGAACATATCGACATCGCCGCTGTTTCCATGGCAGCGGCAGGCATGACCATCCCTGCCCACATGCACTCCAGGAATATACTAGCCAGTCATTACAGGGAACGGCAGGCCGTGTTCTCTGCACGCGATCGCTGCGATGAGACCGTGGACCACATGCGCTCGGTCAGGACAAGGAAATATAAATATATCCGTCATTTTCTGCCCAATCGTCCCTACCTGCAACCCTGTGCCTACAAGGATGCAAAAAGCATCTTGATCGCCCTCCGCGAGTGGCATTCTGCTGGCAAACTCACCGCCACCCAATCACTGATCTTCGCAGACACACGTCCTGCCGAGGAACTTTTCCTCCTATCCAGCGATCCACATGAAATCAGAAACCTTGCTGGAGACCCGCAATATGCCAAACCCCTTGGACAAATGCGGCAACAACTCAATGACTGGATGAGGCAAACCAAGGACCAAGGCCTTCAACCTGAATCAGCGGAGTTGTATGCTAGTGACATGGCCGTCTACACGCGAAACCTCCAACGTAAAGCCAATTCCGAACATCTAAACCGCATTCGTGACAACATCGCCCTCATGAAAAAGTGGGCCTCTGAAGGTAAATGATTTTAGTATTTCCAGTTGGCGGATCAGGGTTAATATAGGAAGCATGATCCGGGGCATCCTCACTTTGAGCACATTCCTTATCTCCATGCATGCCGGTGGAACCGATGATGTGCCAGGTATCTTCCGCGACCATTGCATCAAGTGCCATGGCAAGGCAGGAAAAATCAAGGGCAAGATTGACCTGACGTCGATTCGAACTCAATCGACCCTTGCGGAGAAAACAAAGCTTCTGAGCAAATTGATCGAGGTGGTGGATTTCCATGAAATGCCACCCGAGGACCAACCGGCACTCCAGCCGCAGATTCGCACCCGCCTTCTTGATCAGTTGCGAAGCATGCGCCAACAGGCGAGCAAGGAACCGGACATTTACTCCCATGCACCCATCCGACGCATGAACCGATTTCAGTACAACAATGCCGTGATCGACCTGTTCGACCTCACTGGGGTGGTTTTTTCCCTGCCAGAGCGCATGATGCGGGAACATCGGGATTACTTCAAACCGCAGACAGGCAGGATGGCGGACGCAGTCACGGTTGGAAGTCGCCCACTTGGAAAATCCCAGATGATAGAGAAACGCCTCTCCGGAGTCGCACCCTTCCCGCAGGATCTTCGGGCGGAAAACGGTTTTGACAACCGTGGCGACCATCTTTCCATGTCCCCACTGCTGTTGGAATCCTTCCTGAAACTGGCCCAATCCGTGGTAGATAGCAGGGATTTCAACTCAAAAACGGTTGGCATCTGGAAACGTTTCTTTGAGCCCCCCCCTGACGAACTCGACCCCGTGACAGAGGCACGTTCCCGATTGCGATTCCTACTGCAAAGGGCTTTTCGCCGCCCACCTTCTTCCGAGCAAGTCGATCGCTACACCCATTATGCGGGGTCCATGATCAGCAGAAACATGCCATTCAGCACGGCAATGCGATCCGTTGCGGCAGCCATCATTTCCTCCCCCAGGTTTCTCTACCTCTATGATACAGATCCCGGAGAAAGCGCACCGACACATATCCATGATCTGGA
>JAAZXX010000397.1:0-1694 GCA_014239995.1 Verrucomicrobiia bacterium | reverse complement strand
TTGCATCACGTCTATCCTTCTTCCTGTGGGGAAGCATTCCTGATGAAGCCCTGCTGAAACTGGCAATGACCGGTAAACTGAGTCATCCCGCAATGCTTGAAAAAGAGTTCCAACGCATGTTGAGAGACCAGAAGTTAAAAAGATTTTGTGACAGCTTCCCATCCCAATGGCTTCAACTTGAGCGACTCATCTCCTCGGTTCCAAATCCTGAATTATTTCCTGATTTTTATTTTTTAAAATACCGCGACAGCATGCACATGATGATGGAGCCACTGCTGATCTTTGAAACCGTCCTCATAGAGAACATGCCCATCACGCAGTTGATCGACTCGGACTTCACGTATCGTTCTTCCCTGCTGCAGGAGGCTTATAAGGATCTGGCCCTTGATGGAAAACCGGTAAAGGGGAACAACGAGGTCACTGTCCTTAATTTCAAGCGCACACCGGTAACGGACCGGAGAAATGGCGGGATCATCACCAATGCAGCCGTCATGACCATGACCTCGGGCCCCGAGGAGACAAAACCCATTACTCGCGGCGCATGGCTGGCAACGGTCATTTTTAACAAGCCACCCGATCCACCACCGGCAAATGTACCTCCCCTGACAGAAAAGCCGGACAAGGAGGAGGCTCACCTGACACTGCGAGAACGACTCTCAATGCATCGTGAGCAGGCCAACTGCCGTGGATGCCATGAGCAGATTGATCCGTTGGGTTTCGCATTGGAAAACTATGATGCGATTGGCAACTGGCGCACCCACTATGAAAATGGCCGCGAGATTAATGTTTCTGGAACCCTTTTCCGCAACTACCCGTTCACCGATGTACTTAGCTTCAAAGACAAGCTGCTGGCGCAGAAGGACCGTTTCACCCGAGCCCTGGCCGGTCATCTACTATCCTTCGCTTTGGCCCGCGAACTTGGCCCCAGCGATGCTGTGGACCTGGAACACATCACCAAAGCGACTGCAGCGGATGATTACCGGATCCAGACCCTGCTGAGGGAAATCGTATTCAGCAAATCATTCATGGCCCAGACAACACAGAAATAACCGCTCGATCCATATGAAAACATCTCGACGCACATTCTTAAGAGGCCTGGGAGGCGTCACCGTGGCGCTACCTTGGATGGAGAGTCTCGCCCAGGATCAACCCGCCGATAAGGTTCCCCAGCGGATGGCGCACTTTTACGTACCCATCGGGGTGGTGCGAAGAGGGTTCTTTCCCGGGGAACAGAACCACGTCATTCCCAAGGGCAACCTGGGAAACGTCATGGCTTCGCTAGGCAAGCAGGATCCCAGTTTCAGCGTCAAGAATCTGGATGTTTTGACGCCGACCATGCAACCACTGGAGACCATGAAGCACAAGATCAACCTGATCACCGGCATGGATCGCACCTTCCAGAATGGCACCGACGTCCATGCACAGTGCGCGTGCTGCTACCTGAGCAGCGCGGCTCCCTATGCCATCAAGCGTTCCGCCTGGCCACTGGATCGCACACTGGATCACGTGGTGGCCGACAAGGTTGGATACAAAACGCCCTTTCGCACCCTTGAATTCAGTTGCAACACCCACACAGATAACAAGGAATCCATTTATTTCGATAATATTTCATGGTATGGCACAGGGCACCTTGCCCCTTCCATCAGGCATCCAAGGAAGATGTACCACCGTCTTTTTTCAACCCATGAAACACA
>JAAZXX010000396.1:1877-4330 GCA_014239995.1 Verrucomicrobiia bacterium | reverse complement strand
GGGCCTTGGACACCCGATCCGGAGCTACGCGCTGGCGTTTTTTTGCGGATGGAGCCGACCTACAGGGCCGACAAGAATAGATCCGCCATCGGACAAGGGGACCTGGGGTCCAGACTTCACCTTGACTGGGTTTATCAATCGGACCGTCGTCCAATGGCAGCCTGGCCCATGCCAGGCGAGGAAACGCCGAGGATGCACACGGACCGTGCATTCCATGTGGTTGTTTCCGGTCAAACGGCAATCTTTGGATCTTCTGTAGATCATCTACTCAGGGCCTTGGACACCCGATCCGGAGCTACGCGCTGGCGTTTTTTTGCGGATGGAGCGATTCGGTTCGCGCCATGGATCGACCAGGGCCGGGTCTATTTCGGTGCAGATGATGGATATGTATACTGCCTTCAGTTGTCTGATGGATCATTGATCTGGAAGCATCGTCCGAGTCCGGATGATGAAAGAGTCATCGGGAACAGTCGCATGGTATCACTCTGGCCCGTGCGAACGGGCGTCATTGTGGATGCAGGCACCGTCTATGTGGGGGCAGGTGTATTTCCCTACGAAGGACTCTATATTTGTGCACTGGATGCTGCTACAGGCAGAGAAATCTGGATGAACGATACAGCGGGAGATCTTGCATGGGGGCTGGAATATGGGGGCATGACGGCACAGGGCTACTTACTCGCTTCTGATTCCACCCTTTACGTTCCTTCCGGGCGTGGAATGCCGGCCGCATTCAATCGCATGAACGGGGAATTCGTACGCTTTCTTTCTCAAGGCAGCAAAACAGGTGGTTCCTGGGCCTTGCTTGATCGAGGTCAATTGATCGCTGGAGTCAACACCCAGGGCACACCCGCGAAGATCGCCTATGACACAAAGACAGGGAACAAACAGGGAGATCTGTTTGCGCACTATCCGGGAGTAGACCTCATCCTGACCGATGCCATCGCCTATTCGGCCACGGAAACTGGCATTGTGGCGATTGACAGGCAGGCCCACAAGGATGCCGTAGCTGAAACCGCACAGATCACCTCTGAAGAGAAAATCCTGAACGAACAACTCCGTGAGGTGCGTGAGGAATACGACAAGCTCAGAATACTTCATACAGACCTCGAGGAACATGCCACTCCTGAAACCGAAGCGGCGTTGATGGAAAACAGCGCCTCTATCAAGTCCGCACAGGCCCGACAAATCAACCTTTCCAGCCAACTGGTACACTTAGCCGAGCGTAAACTTGCCTTGATTAAGGATCCCGTGAAGTGGCGACTGGAGCGTGCAGGTATCAGCACCCTTGCATTGACCGGAAATACTCTGGTAGGCGGTGGACAGGACTTTTTACTGGCCATGGATCGCAACACGGGAAATCTGGGCACCGAGCACACCGTCGATGGATTGGTTTTGGGGCTTTCATTGGCGGACTCAAGAGTCTTTGCAAGTACTGATGAGGGTGGGATTTATTGTTTTGCCGATGTTTCAGGCGGGCCTGCCAAGATCGTACGCGAACCACGCGTCACTGATCCATTTCCAAGCGATGGGGTGTCGACACGATACCGTGCAGCTGCTGAAGCCATCGTTAAAAGCTACGGCACTCCAAAAGGTTGGTGTCTGGTACTGGATGCCGGAAAGGGGCGTCTTGCCTATGAACTGGCACAAAGAACGGACCTGAACATCGTTGCCATAGAGAAGGATGCGCAACAGGTTGACATCGCGCGTCGGCGTCTGCTTGAAGCGGGACTCTACGGCACCCGAATCATTTGTACCACATGGGATCCTTCCCAGTTACCGGATTACTTTGCCAATCTGGTCGTGTCCGATGGCGGGATACTGCAAAAACCCGTTGAGATACCCCCGCAAGAAATTCACCGTTTACTGCGGCCAGCTGGAGGCATGGTTCTCTTTGAAAATGCAGAAGAAAGGGCACCCGGATATCTGAAAAAAACTGCCTTTTCTGCATCGGACATAAACCCCGCACCCGTTCCTGAGGAAATCCCCGGCCACTGGGTAAAATTTCTCAGGGGAAAACTCGAAGGCGCAGGCTCTTGGAACGGCCTGTATGCCGATGCTGCCAATACAGGATCCTCACCGGATTATCTAGTGCGCGATCCCCTGGGCGTATTGTGGTATGGAGAACCAGGTTCCGAGCACATGCTCGAGCGTCATGCGCGTACCGTCAGTCCACTTGCAATCAACGGACGTTTGTTTGTCCAGGGGATGGAAATGGTAATGGGGTATGACGCGTATAACGGAACTTCTTTGTGGCAACGACGGATTCCCGGGGCTGTGCGCGCACGTGTGGATGTAGATGGAAGTAATATCTTTGCTGATGATCAGCATCTTTACGTGGCTGCTCACGACAGGACCTTTCAACTCGACGCGCAGACCGGGACCACCCAACAGACATTTCAAACCCCACGCGGACCGGGTGACACACCAAGGCGTTGGGGCTATCTATCCATTGA
>JAAZXX010000396.1:0-1867 GCA_014239995.1 Verrucomicrobiia bacterium | reverse complement strand
TCTTTTTGGCTCCGCCGCATCAACGCTTGATGTTGAGTATGGCGCTGTTTGGAATGCAATGGTAATTGGAAGCAAATGGAAATCTGATGAGAATATCCCTCAGGAAATCCATGCGTTGACCGCTCGTAATAAAAAAAGCGTTGTGGAGCATTTCAAGGAAAAATACCCTGAACCAAATGCCTTGGCCTACGCCGAGTTTAAGCGTGATGGTTACCATTGGCGCTACCTGGCCGCTTTTCCAAGTTGGGCACCGGACCATCAGCCTTCCCCGGTAAGCGAAAAGATGATGATCAGCGAATCGGTGTTTGCCTACGACATCAAGACCGGCAGGTTGCTTTGGGAACACCGCGGTGCCAGCATTCCACAGATCTCCATGGCCATCGGCGAAGGTAAGATGTTCCTGGTCAAGAGCGACCTGAGTGAAGCGGAGAAAAAACAAGCCATGGAGGATCGCCTGACAATGATTCAGACGGGTGTTTACTCACAACATGATGAGGAAAATCTTCCGCTCCTTCAGAGGGATCTGCGACGCGTGGTGGCTATCGACATACACTCAGGCAAGGAGGCATGGTCTCGTCCCATGGACTTGAGTGGCAATGGGGGCAATAAACTGGGTGCGGCGTATCATGACGGCCGCCTGCTGTTTTTTGGCCATTACAGCAATCATGACCAGAATCAATTCGTTGCAGGCGGTCTGCAGTGGAGGCGCGTCACGGTATTGAATGCATCCGATGGGACAACATACTGGTCCAAACCGCTCAATTACAGACGACGACCACTGGTCATCGGTGATACCATCGTCATTGAACCGAGGGCCTGCAGCCTGACAACAGGCGAGATCAAGATGCGCCGTCATCCCATTACCGGGGAGGAAGTCGAGTGGGAATTCTTGCGCCCGGGACACAGCTGTGGTGTGGTCACAGCATCACCCAACAGTCTGTTCTTCAGGTCTTTTTCGGCTGCCATCGTCAACATGGATCGTGATGCCGGTCTCGAACTGTTTGGAGGCACACGTCCGGGATGTTGGAACAGCATGATCCCGGCCAATGGCCTCCTCACCCTTCAAGAGGCAAGCGCAGGATGCACCTGTTCCTACTCCTTGCGCACCACGGTGGTCATGAAGCATAAGGCACAAAAAGGCGATGGTGAATGGACGGTCTTCATTTCCAATAGCCCCACCAAGCCAGTGGAACATCTAGCGGTCAATTTTGGCGCACCAGGGGACATGCGAGGGAAGGATGGCACCATGTGGTTTGGGTATCCACGACCAGATACCAGCCAAGGCCAGGGTCCCTTCAAGAATTATGGTGTCAAATTTACACTGAATGAAAACAAGGAGGCCCGTGCCATCCAACGCGATTATCGTGGCACCACCATCGAAGGATCCACACAACCATGGCTGTTCACATCCTCGCTGCAGAATTTACAGTCCCTGACCATCCCGATACTCGAGGAGTCCAGTGAAGCAGCTACCTACCGAGTTCGAATGGGGTTTATTGCCGAGAATGAGCTGAAAAAAGGACAGAGAATATTTGACATTGAGCTTCAGGATCAGATCGTAGCCAAACAATTTGACCCTATGGCTGCAGCAGAAGGACATGGACGTGCCGTCTTCCTGGAATTTCACGGTCTGAAAGTGAAAAAGGATTTGAGATTGAGATTGATCAACAACGATCCTACCGGGAATTTAGATACGGCTCCCCGCATACAATGCTTGGAAATCGTACGGGAAAATAGTTCACCGAAATCCGTGCGCGATCTCAATCCACTCCATTAGTGCGAACTTATGCTGAAACGCCATCGAACATGGAAGCAGCACCTCGCGTTTTCACAGGATTGGGACAAGGGTGTAAGAAGTGGCACTGGG
>JAAZXX010000395.1:4062-4331 GCA_014239995.1 Verrucomicrobiia bacterium | reverse complement strand
CACGACGTATTTCCCGGTAAGCTTCAGGGGTCAATTCTGCAAGGATCAAATCGCCCGTTAGGCTGAAAAGAAAAAAACGTTCCTGGTGTTTCACGACAAAAGCAGTCCCATGGCGCCCCTTGTTAGCTTGCCCGATGGTGGGAACTCGCGTCTGCCAGAGACGTTTCCCGTCCGACAATCTTACTGCCATGAAGTCACTGGATTCCACATCACACCCATAGATAACACCCTGCTCAATGAAAGGAGTCACATTAACCGAGTAGAGGGCG
>JAAZXX010000395.1:0-4052 GCA_014239995.1 Verrucomicrobiia bacterium | reverse complement strand
GCCCCCGGAGCACGGGGATCGAGCTTGATCAAGGCGCCCACATTGCCGATCGCACTGACAAAAAGAGAGTCTCCATGGAGTCTCGGGGCTGCAATGGAAAGATTATAACCAGGCTTCAAGGGGATCGACCAATAGGTATCACCGTTTTGGGGGTTGAGGCTGTTGAGCGATTCGGGATGCCATATGAGCAGTTGTGAGGTGCCTCCATGTTCAATCCAGGTAGGAGGTCCATAACCTGGCTCAGGTGCCGAGAGAGCTCTCCATTTCTCCTTACCCGTCGCGATATCAAAGGCGACCATCAGGCTACCTTCACCTCCAACGAGACTGTAAAGGGTGTCTCCCTTGGCAAGTGGATGACTGGAAAAACCCCAAATGGGCGTTTCCACACCGTAAAGTTTTTTCAAGTCCTTCTCCCAGTGCAAGGCACCACTGGCAAGGTCAAGAGCACTCAAGCGGCCTTCCGCACCAAGAATAAAGACATGATTCCCGTGGACAGTCGGCGTGCTGCGTGGCCCTGCCGCGTAGGATAAGTTATAGAACTGCTCATAGGTATGCTCCCACAAGCGTTTTCCACTCTTGGCATCAAGACAGATCAAGCGTTCCTTACCCTCCAGAAGATTACGGCCACTTGGGTTGTTTTTGACCGTCCCTGCGCGCTGAACATAGTCAAAAAGGAATACCTTTCCCCCAGCCACTGAAGGTCCCGCATAACCCAGCCCTACAGGAACACTCCAGAGGGTTTTCAGGCCGTCTTCCGGGAAGCTCTCCAGAATACCAGTTTCGTGCCAGACGCTCGCTCGATCGGGGCCAAGCCACTGCGGCCAATCATCCGCCGTGACTGTCTCCTGAGCAGGTCCCGGGAACATCATAAGCATGAGGCTTGCGAGAAAAAACGATAGTGATCCTTTCATGGTGCATTATCCTATGAGGCAGGGGCGTAAAAAACAATCCTTCTTCGAGTAGAAGGTCATGAGCATTGAAGGCCTTTGCCTCCAGCGTATTGGGGTGACAATCCAATCGAAACTTGAATGCTGCAACAAAGCCATGATCCCGCCAGGAAGGCACTAAAAGGCCATGATCCCGCGGACCAGGGTGTCTCATTCCAAATGAAGGCAAAAATTATAAGGGCATTCTACCGAAACTTTGTTAGGATATGTGGTGTAGTAGTCATAAAGAGCGCTTGAATCATTGATCAAGCCATCAACCGGAAAGATCCCATGGAACTCATACAAACACCTTCTTCCGCCCTGCTCAGTCTGCTTATCGGCCTTGGATTGAGCGCTTCGTGCGGTTTTCGTATTTTCGTGCCGCCATTTATCATGAGTCTCGCGGCCCTCGGCGGACACCTTGAACTCTCGGAGGGCTTCGCCTGGATGAGCACTACGCCTGCAGTCCTGGCACTCGGCACCGCTGTTGTCCTGGAAATCGGCGCCTATTACATCCCAATACTGGATCATTTCATGGATAGCATCACCGCGCCTGCCGCCGTGGTGGCAGGCTCCATTGTCAGCGCCTCCATGATCACGGATGTCAGTCCATTGATGAAATGGTCGCTTGCCCTGATCGCGGGTGGAGGCATTGCCGGAGCACTGCATGCCGCCATGGCCGTTATCCGGGGGGGCAGTACGTTGGCTACTGGAGGCCTCGGCAACCCACTGGTTGCCACCGTCGAACTGGGTGGGGCGGTTGGAACAACACTGGTGGCACTGGTCATGCCAGCATTTGCTCTGGTGATCGTGCTGGTTGTGGCCGGCATTGGAGTGCGTCAATGGCGCACAAGGAGTCAGCAAGCGTTGCCATCTCATTGAAACCTTTTCACGTTGATGCCCTGGACAAGGCACGGAGAAATCTAATCTCCCGAACGGTCCATGATATCAAGAAGGTGCTCTGAACTGTTACCTCGCAGCTCGGGCACATACATCGCTTGACCGATGGCGGGGAGACTATGGAAAACCCCCGGCACCTCGGCCCGCAAGGTGTAACGCACTTCCCATACACCCTCTGCGAGCCGGTCGAGGAACATCGCCACCTTGCGATCCCTCCACTCAAGATGAAGGGGATAGGAACGCCCCGTCAGGGCCTTGGACACACCAGGCTCAAGCATCGGTCTTCCGAGGGTTCGAAGACTCTCAATGCCCCACTGCGAGAGCTGCCGCACGTGCACTCCACCCCCACTTCTGAGCCCCACAGCCTCCAGTCCAGCCGGCTTGAGATCCTCAATGAGCAGGTATTCAAGGTGGTTGCGCGATTCCAGTGTCAGGACAACCTCCACGCGATCTCCACTCCGCAAGACGTGGTCATCTTGAAGCGGCACTCGCTCAAGCACTGAACCCCTCAACAAGGTGGGAACTTCCTTGAGGTGAAAGTAATCACGTCGTACAAAAAGTTCATTTCCTGCTGCTGGAACAGGCTCCTCCAGGCTGAACCAGCTTGCCTCCGCAGCATAGTAAACGGGAGCCTTGCCACCAGTGCGGACAATGCGCAGACGGGTGGTGTCCTCCACCAGTCGATCAGGAATGATAAAACGACTTGGAGCCTTGAAAAGGTTGGCCGGGGTCACTTTTTCCGCAGCAACCAGGGTGTCTCCGGCATAGAGTTCATATTCGAGTTCTGAAGTCAATTCACCACTGACTTCAAGGTAAGCTGTCAAGGCATACAGCGTGATGGCAGTATCACGGGTATTTGACCAATGCGCACCTCGCCGGTTGTTGATGAGCCAGCGCACCACGGGCTCAACAAGGGGGTGATCCGGATCGATGGTCAACAGGGCACGCAGTGCCATGGCCGTGGCTTCCACCCCGCCCTGCGACCAGCGATGATAGATACCGTCCTCTCCCCAGTGAGCCGTGGCACCCGAAACACCCGATAAGGTTCCCGGCAAACGCCTGGAAGTGGAGGGGTCATTGGAACGGATCACCCCGTTTTCGAGGTTGCGTATCAATGTGAGTGCCTCAGCATCCCTGCCATCCGCTTGGGCTACCAGGGTCAGAAGGGATCGGGTGTAGGCATTGAGAACATCCCGATGTTGCCAGAGATTCTCCCAGGCAACTTCCAGGGCATTCAAGGAGGCCGGTGAAAGATTGTCCTTCCCTCCAGACAGGATGGCATGCAGCATCCAGGCCTGCAGGTCGTGCTGATTTTCAGCACTTACAAGGTTCACGGCAAGGAAATCCCTCCCTCGCCTCAAGAGACCCGGATTCATCTCCACTTCCGCCTCCAGGGCCAAGCCAAGTCCCCATACCACATAGGAGGTCATGAACAAATCAGACCGCCCATCTTTCCACCATGCCCATCCGCCATCGGGATGTTGAAAATCGGCCAGGCGCTCGAGCCCATCCGCGGTAACCGCATCAATCGCAGCCAGACCTTCAGAGTGAGCAGGGTGGGTTTTATCCAGGTGCTCAGGTTGCACCCCGCCAAAACTGCCTGGTTGAACGTCATCCACGGAGACACCCAGGCGACTTAAGGTATGCCGCACAAGCACGGCAGGTACGAAGCGACTCAAGGTCTGTTCGGTACATCCATAAGGATAGTTTACCAGATAAGGAAGCGCATCGAGCATGGTCACGGCCAGGCTCGGAGTCACCTGAACAGTCAACCGGGTAGATTCAGGCCGGCGTTGCCTCGGCAAGGTCACGGGAATCTCCAGCTCGTCGGAGTTGAACTTTCCCGACCATGCCAGGAACTGCCCAATGCCATGCTCGTGGACAGGCAAGGTCAACTCGACCGCGTCCGCATCCTCTTTTCCCCTGACCGTGGCGGTCAACTGGATCTCCCAGGGAGCCTTGGCCATCGCCCCGGGCCAATCCACCCGCTGCTCCCCACCCGCAGGGATCGTCAAGGGGGGCCGGTCCCTGAGTGGGTTTTTCCACTCGAGGTTGGTGGCGTCCAGGGAAACATGGACCTGGACTGCGGCGTCTGTCTGGTTGTGGACGATCGCGGAAAGCACCGCCTGGTCGCCCAGCACAAGAAATCGGGGTGTCTGAAGGCGGATCAGCAGAGGGCGTCGGGTATCTACATTGGAGATCGTACGCCCCACCCTTGTTTCCATG
>JAAZXX010000394.1 GCA_014239995.1 Verrucomicrobiia bacterium | reverse complement strand
CCCCCGTAAACTGGCCCAGCAGGAGCTGCATGCGTGCGTGCCGCCCCCTGGACATCTGCCAGGGATGCCATCGTTCCAGAACCGCGGTATCCTGACGATAAACCTCAATGAGGGCCCTCACGGGTGGCAATGAACTATCCCGTTCGATCGCCTGGGTCGAGGGAATGAAAATCGCCAGATTGGAAAAAAGGAGTAGGCCGATGAATCCCATCCCACCGAACCATCGAATCAAGGGCATCATGCGCATGGGAACATCCTATGAGACATCTGAACTGATTTGAAGCCGGAATATGGAGCGACGGGACCTTCCTGGGGATTGCTCCAAACCGCCATGGCCGCGAAAGCAACCATTCCCTGCCTTCTCCCCTGAGAGCAAATCTGAAGGGCGATATCAGGAGGGTGAGGGAAACTGTGCCTTGGCAAAACGTGCCACATACTTACCGAGCAGGTCGGTTTCAATGTTGATCAGGTCTCCAACCCGTCGCGTATGGAGGTTGGTCACCTGGTAGGTGTGCGGAATGATCCAGACCTGAAAACGCGTTTCCAGCACACGGGCCACGGTCAAGCTGATGCCATCCAAAGCCACCGATCCCTTGTGTATCAGGTAGGGCATCAACTGCTCCGGTGGTTCTACTTCCAGCAACCAATCCGAGCCTTGCTTTTCCCATTGCGTTACCCGGCCACACCCGTCGATGTGGCCCGTGACAAAATGACCATCAAGACTCCCGTTAAAACAGAGGGGACGTTCGAGGTTGACCTTGGAACCCGAACGCACCTGATGCAGGTTGGTCACCTTCCAGGTCTCCTGTAACAAGTCCAGGTGGATCGTACGCCCGTGACCGGAAATTCCATCGCTGAATTCCACTGCTGTCAGACAACAACCATTCACAGCAATACTGTCCCCGACATGCATCTGCTCAGTCGCCGTGGCAGCCTGCACCTCCAAGCGGATAGCTGCATCGCCTGATTGTATCTCCTGGACCTGGCCCGTCTCTGTGACAATGCCCGTAAACATAGGACTAGGTTGTCAAATGATGAATAATCTTCAAGCTGGGATTTCTGCTTTCATCGTGGGGAATTTAGGGATAAAGTGGAAAGTAACAACACATGCATTGGGTCAAATATATCAGAGGTCTATTAAGCCCGCAGACGCGTTCCCTCTCTGCGCTGGCACTCATCGCATTGAGCCTTGGTTTCATGCCGCATGGCGGGGCCGATGAGCTCATCGATTTCAATCGGGATATCAACCCCATCCTGTCGGATCGCTGTTTTGCCTGTCACGGGCCTGACGAAAAGGCACGGAAAGCCGAACTGAGATTAGACATCGAGAGCGACCTGAAACGCCCCTCGGATCAGGGTCTGGCCATCATTGAACCCGGAAAGGCCGGCGAAAGTGAACTCATTCGACGTCTGAACACCTCCGATCCTGATGAAGTCATGCCCCCTCCCGATTTCCTGTTGACTCTCTCAAGTGCCGAGAAAGACCTGATGGCTCGCTGGATTGACCAGGGAGCCATCAGGTCTGGACACTGGGCCTTCCAGAGCATCGGGCCGGTGAAAGTGCCCGAAGCGCCGACTGGAGCAAGCATCCGCAACCCTGTAGATCATTTCGTCGAGGCAAGACTGGCCAAGGAGGGCTTGGAATCGGTGGAGGAGGCCCCTCCCGAGCGCCTTCTGAGGCGCGTTTCCATGGACCTGACCGGGCTCCCTCCCACACCTGAGATGCGCAAGACCTTTCTCGACGACAAGGGTCCCATGGCCTACGAACGCTTGGTGGATCGTTTGCTGGGCTCGGAACGTTTCGGGGAGCGCATGGCCATGGACTGGCTGGACGTGGCGCGTTTTGCCGACACCTACGGTTACCAGTCTGATCGTTTCAACCATCTTTGGCCTTGGCGCGACTGGGTCATTCACGCCTTCAACCAGAATCTGCCCTACGACCAATTCATCCTGCATCAGATGGCGGGAGACCTTATCGAGGACGCCACACAGGAAACCATCCTTGCCACGGCTTTTCACCGCAATCATAGACAAACCAACGAGGGTGGAAGCACCAACGAAGAATATCGTGTGGAATACAACGCCGACAGGCTCAAGACCACCTCACTCGCCTTCCTGGGCCTGACCATCGAGTGTGCCCGGTGTCATGACCACAAGTATGACCCCATTTCACAGGCTGATTATTATCGCCTTTTTGCCTTTTTCAACGACACGGATGAATCGGGTCTGTATTCACATTTCACCGATGCTATCCCCTCGCCCACCCATTTTCTATACGAGGAAGGAGAACGTGACAGACATCAGGACGCCCTGGCTCAGCTGAAGCGCCTGGAACAAGAGGAACCAATGATCCGCGAAGCGGCAAAGGAGCCTTTCCAGAAATGGTGGCAGGAAAACCAGTCATTCAGCATCCCGCATGACAATGGCCTCGTAGGATACTTCGATTTTGAAGAGCAACACGAAAAAGGTTATCCCAATCTTGTCAAAGAAGATCATTACGGGAAAATCAACGACCAACCCCAATCGCTGGACGGTCCCAAGGGCAAGGGGCTGCTTTTTGACGGAGAAAACTCCATCAATATCGACGCGATTGCCAATTTCAAACGTAACGAGCCCTTCTCCATGTCAACGTGGCTGCAGATACCCGAGGTCCGCGAAAAAATCATTGTGCTCCACCACTCCAAGGCGGGCTCCGATGCGGGAAGCCGTGGATACGAGTTACTTCTGGAGGACGGCCATGCGGCTTTTGCCCTGATTCATTTCTGGCCGGGCAATGCCATCAAGGTACGCACCGCTGATCCTCTGCCTGTCAACCAATGGCTGCACCTCGGCTGGACCTATGATGGATCCAGCAGGGCTCAGGGCATCCGCCTTTACATCAATGGCAAACCGGTCCCAGTGGAAACGATGCGTGATTCCCTGTTCAAGGATATCAGCTACGGAGGTGGCGTGCCGCTGCAACTGGCAGCGCGCTTTCGGGGTCGTGGTTTCAAGGATGGGAAACTTGATGAACTGCGTATTTTCAATCGCACGCTGGCACCTCCCGAAATGCTCGCCGTATATCGCGAGGCACCTCTGGCACTTTCCGACCCTCAGGCCCCCGCAGATGAAGAGTGGTTTGGATACTGGCTGGCAAAGCACCATTCACCCTACCAGGAGTGGAAGCAGAAACTCAATCGAGCGAGGATGGAGGAAAGCAACCTTGTCGAGAAAGTGCGCGAAATCATGGCCATGGGCACCATCCAGGGAGGACGAAAAACCTATATTCTGAGTCGCGGACAATACGATCTTCCCACCGATGAGGTCCACCCCGGCACCCCCGAGACCATCTTGGCCTTCGATCCATCCTGGCCCAGGAACCGACTTGGCCTGGCCCAGTGGCTTACCGACCCGAAGCATCCACTCACCGCCCGCGTGGTCGTCAACCGCTTCTGGCAGATGTTTTTCGGCAAGGGCATTGTCGAGACTCCGGAGGACTTTGGAAGCCAGGGAGCTCAACCCAGCCATCGTGCCCTGCTTGACTGGATGGCCCATTGGTATGTCAGGAACGACTGGAACACCAAGGCCCTGCTGCGGCTGATGGTCACCTCGCAGACTTATCGCAGGGATTCCATCCCCACGCCGACACTGGTGGACAGGGACCCTGAAAACAAACTGCTCGGCCGGGGTCCTAGACAACGACTCATGGCCGAAATGTTGAGGGACCAGGCATTGAGTGTGGCGGGCATACTCTCCCCAACAACCGGTGGGCCCAGCGTGAAACCCTACCAACCCGAGGGCGTCTGGAAGGAGGTCTCAGGAGCAACCTACAAGCCTGACACGGGCGAAAACCTGCACCGCAGAAGCCTTTACACCTTTTGGAAAAGAACGGCTCCTTCACCGGTAATGATGACCTTCGATTCCTCCAAGAAAGACGTCTGCATGGTCCGTCGTGAACGCACGGACTCCGCTTCGCAATCTCTGGTCTTGCTCAACGGTCCGCAATTCTTGGAAGCAGCCCGGGCGACCGCCCACAAATTAGTTGAAGAGTTTGGAAAGGAAAAAGACGGGCAACTCTTACTTCATGCCTTCCGCCTTTTTACCAGTCGAAAACCGGAGGAGGAAGAGTTCAAAATCCTCAAGCAATTACTGGCCGAGCAAAAAGCATTCTTTTCCGATTCTACGAAGGCCAAAGAGTTTCTCGCTAGCAACCCCCTTCAAACTGGAGAGTACCAAGTTCAAACGGATGATCCATCCCACCTCGCCGCCGTCACCATCCTGGTTTCGACTCTCATGAATTTCGATGCCAACCTATCCAAACGATAAGTTGCTACAACACTATGAAACCTCCAACCATC
>JAAZXX010000393.1 GCA_014239995.1 Verrucomicrobiia bacterium | reverse complement strand
AGTGTTTCCTGGACCCTCAGATCTCGGATGCATGGCTCTATCGCAGTCAACAGGAGATTGCGCTCCCAACGGTGTCGACCCCAAGGGGCTCCTGGATAGAAGATGTGATACCAACGGTGCTGGGATTGGTCGTCTGGGGTCTAGGACTAGCCCTGACCTTCCTTGTTTTCTGGTAGGACGCCCGACGTGTTCCGTGGGAAGGATGACACGAAAGAGCTGCTTTTATTTGCCATTGAAATATCCCAGTGCCAGCATGACCAGCATGGGAGCCCAGATGAGCCAGGCATGGGGCCAGGATATCAGTTCAAATGCACTCATGATTTCCTTTCTGATGAAGGGTTTTGATTTTCCAGGTTTGTTGATACCCATGGATCGGTATGTCTGGTATGGCCAGAGGGGCCTTACTTCCAGATGGAGACTTTGACTCGTACGGGTCATCTGTTCCCTTCATTTATTGTCGACACATGACCGTTCCTTGTTCCTTCAGCCCATGAAGCGCTGGTTTGTAAGGGAAATCCATGCAGTGTCTGATGAGATGCTTCGCATGCTCTCAATATAGTCAAGTGCCAGGGGGATGGGTGGCTTTTACGGACCCTGTCGCCTTGAATTCCAGTTGCTGCGGGTGTTCCTGAAATCCCGGCAGATCATGCAGGAATGGAGCAAGCCCTGCAGGTTGTCAAGGATGGTCGCCTTTCCTCAGCGATACGGCTTTCTCCGCTCAGGCCTCTTCTTAGGTCACATCACTTTTCCCATTATATCATGGCCGAGTATGATGTCATCCTGAAGCGTGGCCATTTCACCTTGAAACGATGGACGTGGGATGGATGTACCACCCAACCGGACTTATTCTCATCGTGTTCGCAGCCCCCTAAAACTCGAAAAAGGAAAGGGATGGCTATTGCTTTAAGCACCGGTGTGACACAAGCCATGGTGTGTCTCTGTGGTTTCCTTTAATGCTTCCCGCTGCCAGTGCAGGAAACTTCTATGTGCAAGGTGTGAAAACCCCTTGGGTCACTGAAGGCGAGTGAAACGACCTTGTGTGTTTCGGTCATCCGCTATGTTGAAAGGCAAATCAGGATGTGGCGCTTTACTCCTTCTTTTTGCTCCCGCGTTCCTCTGCGCCCTTGCGAATGGCCGCGCGTACTTCATCAAGGCGTCTGGGCCATTCAAATGTTGGAGCCAATGCTGGTTCATATCCTGCAAGATGGCCCACCAGCCGTGTTGAGGGTTTGGTATAGGTCAGTTGCGTACTGCCAAAGACCTCCTCGCAGAGCCGGGCAAGTCCAGGGTCATAGCTTTGCAGTTCTTGACGGGTATCCACGTGGTTGTGGTCGTGATCAGGCGGACGATTATTATCAAACCACGACTGCACGCCCTCGGCGAAGTATTCATGGTGATTCACGGAGGCGTATTTACCTTTCCACAATCCTGCAGCCATCGCATCCTCGTAGGCTTCCTTCAGTCGCGTGTCGAAGGTGGGGTCGATGCGCACCAGTCCCCGCAAATGCATGTTATGCGCGAATTCGTGGATCAGGATGCATTCCGAGGTGTAGGGGTCTCCTGGATAAGCCAGTAGATTTTCTTCCCCACAACTGCAATACGGATCGGTCCTTGAGCCCCCTGTTCCACGGGCCCTTGCATCCCAGAAGTTTTTGGGTTTCAGATGTTTGAATTCCGGAAGGTCCGTGGTGAATTCATCGTGGGCCAGGATGACCATGCGCGAGCCGCTGTCCCGCATCGCTTCCTTCACATCAGGGCGATGGGCGAGCATTTGATCGATGAGGTATGTGGCTTCCTTCAACGCGTAGTCGTCCACACGGGCCGAGGCCAGGACAGGATAACCATTGGCATTGACGTATTTGCTGTAGAACGAGGGGATTTGCATGCCGGTTGGAGGTGTTTCCACCGGATAGGGTTCCTCAGCCAGAGCAGCCGAGACCATGACAATAAGTAAGGATGGCAGTATGTGTTTCATCAGACGCGTTTTGCTGCATGCTACAACAGGATGGGTGTGAGGTCCATCAAGCTTGTGCCTGTCCTTGTTCAGGGATAGATACCCTTTGAGGTTCATGTCATCCCAACGATGCGAACCAGCAAGGTTTCAATGAGCATGGGAATGAGGGCTTAGAGGGATTTTTTCCTGAAGGGGGCCAGCAGGTAAAGACCCTCCTGACCATCGCCCGATACCGAGCCAGCTTCCACATCAAAGCCATGGTCTGAAAAGCATTTCAGAAGGGCCTCTGCTGTAAACCTCTCGGAACGAAACAAGTCGATGGATGCGTCCTTATGTAAGGTGTGTTTGTTTCCATGGACGGTCACACACAGATCCGTTTTTAAGCAGGCTTCGACCACGATCCTGTATGCCCCGGGAATGCTTTCGATGGAATCGGTCCGTGCCTTCAGTTCGAAATCAGAGCGCGTAAACCCCAGATCAACCAAAAAACCTCCATACCAGGCGCGTGCTGGTTCGTTGTCGTATTGCAACAGTATTTCGGCTCGGCTTGCCTGCGTGTCGCTTGGAGAAAGGTTCGCCGACAGGATAACCTTGTCCTTCTGCCGGGTGAGTAAGTGCAGATAAGGCAAAAGCTGCTTGTGTCCCAGGGTCGGAAGCATTCCCAGGCATGTCATCATGATGGGTTCCATTGAATCATCCATCGTGAGTTCATGCCTGCCCGGGCAAGATTCAAGATCCGCAACCAATGGTTTCGTGGCGTATTTGTGCAGGTTCAGTGTTGCCTCCAGTACCAGGGGAGGACTTGCGTCGACCAGGGTTACACGTAGATCCCGCTGACCTTGAGCAGCCAGGTCCAGAAAGCGAGCATCCTTGATGCCATCACCGCAACCCAGTCCAAGATACTGAAAAGGGTTTTCCTGCATGATGTCCAGTGCGGCGCTGAATAGATCATCGTAGAGCCTGGCGATATCCTTTTGATGATGCAGCGGAGCATAAGCCTTCGCATAAGTCGTCCATCGACTCGCCTGTGCCACTGACTCGTAAAGAAACCGTGCTGGAATGCGGCGTGTGCGCAAGCCCTCACATAACGCTGCGCGCACGCTCACCGGATAACCCGAAGGATGAAATGCCACTTGAATTCCCACGTGCTGCTTTTATCCGTTGCTACATTCGAAAGCAAGATTGCGCATGTAATGTGCGACTTGTTTGAATGTTCCGAGTGCGGTGAATGCGTCAGGCTTGGGAGTATATCATCAGGAAGTAGGATGATCGGTCCAGGCACTTTCGGATTTAAAGGATTCCGCAAGGGCGTGGGGATGTCTCACGTGTTGGAATGCATTTAAGCGGAGCATCTTGAAACGTTAGATCCAGCATCTTTTGCTGTGGGTGAAGGGAAGATGGCTTGACTCAATTCTGAGATTAGTTGATACACGATGCACACCAGGTTGTGCTCCCATCTGGTCATGTTGTTTTTTCCATAACGTTGGCAAGAAATAACCAAAGGCATCAAAATAAGATCGAACCCCCCTCATAGGCTGAAAATATGACAAATAAACCCTTCCCATATATCGCGTGCGCGCTTGCGTGCCTGCTTCCATGCATCGAGATGCTTGCTCAGCAGGTTACGCCAGTATTTGAGCATTTGTTTACGGAATCTGATCCGGCGCTGCCGATCCTGAAGGTTCAGGAATCCCTGGTGCCGGATGACAATCGTTACGACACGACCTCGACGATTGACAGTTACGGAGGCTTTCGTCGATACGACGACGCCCGTTTGCTGCTGGGGATCCGGGAGAACGGGATCGATGAGTCCGACCCGGGACATGATGCTGCCCTTGCAGCGGCTTATCCGGACAGGTCCATCCAGTGGGTGGACGCCGAAACAGGTGAACCCATGGGGACGGCCATTGAGGTTGGTATTCATCCAGTGCCGCTGGAGGCGGATTTTACCGGTGCCGGGGGTACGGAGCTGGACTATTATTTCAATTTTGGCGTGTCGGATGATGATGTTGTCTTTGTGGGTTACAAGCACAAGATTCTCCGCTATGCCCCCGATGGACAGGGCGGGTTTGAAGGACCAGAGGTGGCATACACGCATGAGGAGGATGGGTCGGACCGCTGGCATCAGTGGCGCTGGGAGAACATCCGGGTGCAGGGGGCTGCGGAGGGAACGATCATCATGGCCGGAGGCAAGACATGGCGTCCGAACCAGGGGTATCACGTGCTGGGCACGACCGATGGAAAGACCTTCAGTAAATTTGAGGACGAGCAGGATATCAAGGCCGGTGGCGGTGCCAGTACGCCGATAGCCGGGCGCGTGCCCGAGGATCCGGAAGGTGACTGGGTTTACGCGAGCCTCTATCCCGGTGCGAGCAACGGGGTGGAC
>JAAZXX010000392.1 GCA_014239995.1 Verrucomicrobiia bacterium | reverse complement strand
CCCTCTTGGGATGCCCCGCAGCAGACCTGTCCCCGTCACAGAATGCGACCGAATCAAGGATTCCAAACACCCTGCAGCGCACTTCTGATTACCTCATACATGAGGTTTTTCACAAGCATCACAGCGAAACAGAAATGTTGCGCTACCTGCGCAGGCTCGAGTCCAGGGACCTTTCCCTGACGACCTCGATGATTCCGCTGGGTTCATGCACCATGAAGCTCAATGCGACCGTCGAGATGCTGGCCATCAGTTGGCCAGAAATTGCGGCATTACACCCCTTTGTCCCATTGAACCAGGCCCGAGGATATCAGCGTATTTTCAGTGACCTTGAGCAATGGCTGGCTGATATCACCGGGTTCCACAGCGTGAGTCTTCAACCCAATGCTGGAGCCCAGGGAGAATATGCAGGTCTCCTTGTCATCAGGAAGTTCCTTGAAAGCCGGGGTGAGAAACAACGTGAGGTGTGCCTGATCCCTCAATCGGCCCATGGAACCAATCCCGCCAGCGCCATCATGGCTGGCATGCGGGTCGTCGGGATCCGATGCGACGCTGATGGCAATATCGATTTTGAGGATTTGCAGGCGCGTGCCAAGGAACATGCCGATACGCTGGCAGCCCTCATGATTACCTATCCCTCCACCCACGGTGTCTTTGAGGAAGGCATCGTCGCCATCTGCGAACTGATCCACAGCTTCGGCGGCCAGGTCTACCTTGATGGAGCCAACATGAATGCGCAGGTCGGTATCTGTCGTCCCGGGGACTATGGGGCAGACGTGTGCCACATCAACCTCCACAAGACCTTCTGTATCCCACACGGCGGTGGAGGTCCGGGCGTCGGGCCTATCGCGGTTGCTCCACATCTGACCCCCTTTCTACCAGGGCACTCGGTCGTTCCACTGGCCGGTGAGGAGCGAGTTGGCCCCATCGCAGCAGCCCCATGGGGCAGTGCCAGTATCGTCACCATTTCATGGGTCTACATTCGAGCGATGGGGGCATCTGGACTGAAACGTGCCACGCAGGTGGCCATTCTCAACGCCAACTACATGGCGCATCGCCTCGACCCCTACTACCCGGTCCTTTACAGAGGTAAGACGGGCATGGTGGCCCACGAATGCATCATCGACCTCAGGCAGTTCAAGAAGGTCACCGTCGAGGACGTGGCCAAGCGGCTGATGGATTACGGATTTCACGCCCCCACGGTGTCATGGCCAGTGGCAGGAACCATGATGATCGAACCCACTGAAAGTGAAAGCATGTCTGAACTCGACCGTTATTGCGATGCCATGATTCAGATTCACGCAGAAATTATGGCCATTGAGGAAGGCAAGGTAGATGCAACGAACAACCTTCTGAAGAACGCTCCACACACCGCAGATACCCTGGCTTGTGACGCGTGGAAACACCCCTATTCCCGCATGCAGGCAGGTTTCCCCATGGACAATCAGCGCGAACACAAATTTTGGCCACGCGTAGGTCGCATAGACAATGTCTACGGGGACCGCAACCCGGTGTGCTCCTGCACGGGCATGGATGCCTTCATGGAACAATTAAGCGAGTCATCCTGAGTTCCTGATGCCAGCACTTGACACCTGCGTCAGGTCAATCAAGCATGAGACTGTAGCATGAAGATCGCGATCATATCAGATATTCACGACCAGCTCACACAGCTTGAGCGCGCCCTGCAGGCATCACAACACACCGACGCGCTTTTGTGCTGCGGGGACCTGTGTTCTCCCTTTGTCATTGAGGCCCTGGGAAAAACATATTCAATGCCCATCCATATTGTTTTTGGGAACAACGATGGAGACCTCTTTCGCATCACTCAGAAGAGTCAAGGATTCTCCCATCTGCACCTCCACGGGGAACTCGCCGAACTGGAACTGGGAGGAGTGCGTTTCGGCATGCAGCATTTTGACAACATCGCCAGGCTTCTGGCGGCTTCGGGGCATTTTGATGTGGTCTGCTTTGGACACAATCACCGCTTCGAGCTCTCACGGGTTGAGGCCTGCCAGTTGATCAACCCTGGAGAGGTACATGGAGGCTTGTCGGGACAATCCACCATGGTGGTCTATGACACGGAAGCCCGCATGGCTGAAAAAATCAAACTTCCGCTCCAGGCATCATGATACGCAAGGCATTCATCATGCATCTCAAGCCGGGATGCGGAGACGTTTACCGGCAACGCCACCAGCCCATATGGCCAGAGTTGAAGGCTGTCCTGCATGATCATGGGGTTTCGAGCTACAGCATTTTTCTACACCCGGACGGATGCCAACTATTTGCTTACGCCGAGGTGGAAGATGAAGCCCGTTGGAACGCCATTGGACAGACTCCGATCTGCCGGAAGTGGTGGCGATGGATGAGCGCAATCATGGAAACCTTGAAAGACCTTAGCCCTGTGACGGAAAGTTGTGAGGAAGTCTTCCACATTGAAACTCCCAAGACATAGCAGACCTCTTCCATTCCGACCCCGAACTTTCTGGAACCACTCACGTGGCTGGCAGCACCTCTCTGGACCGCTTTGGTTTCAGGCAGTTGTCCCTACCCTGAGGCATTCTGGGTAGGCCATGGCCATCACGTCACACGGAATATTGAACACAATCCATGACATGTTCAGAAGTAGCGATGTCAAATGGAGATGCCCCGTTTCCGTATATTCAGTGTCTACACTGCCGGACCTGCTCAATCCTCTCTGAGCACATGCATGTTCCAGGAAACCATGTACTGGTGGCAGTTCCTTATCAGAAAGAAATCCAGGGGCAACAGGGAACAGCAATGCTCCCGTCGCCACCAAATCCGTGTAAACGGATGTGATCGGCATTTCAAATAAAGAGGGTATTTGGACAATTTTGGTAAAGCTCTGCCCATTAAAAGAAATATGATACAAGTATCAGGAGAGAACCCGTCCCTAAGGGCATAACACCACGTGACGGGGATTGCCTCAGGCACGGGGCATTACTCATTGCACCAAGGCTTGAAAAATGAGTAAAATAAGAACGGCTCAAGAACACGTTTACAGCAAGCAAAGCATAATGGATAAATCCGGACAGAATAAAGCCCCCAGCCGTCGAGGTTTCATGCTGGGCCTGATGACTGTCTGTACAGGAATCTTGGCTTTACTGACGCCCCTGATGGGTAGCATCGCATTCGTGTTGAGCCCTGTTTTACGTGGCAGGGGCAAAAGTAAAACGGGTTTTGTGAAGGTAGGGGTCCTTGCATCGCTTCCAGTAGAGGGACTCCCCAGAAAATTCACTGTGCTCGCGGACAAGGAAGACGCATGGAATCGTTATTCCAACGTGCCAACAGGCTCAGTCTACCTGCGCCGAACCAGGGAGAACAAGGTCATTGCATTCAATATTATTTGTCCACACGCAGGTTGCTTTGTACAGGTAGACGCGCTTGCAAAGCAATTCAGTTGTCCCTGTCACAACAGCCAATTCAAGCTCGATGGATCAAGAGCCAACACAGACAGCCCAAGCCCGCGGGACATGGACCCACTTAAGGTTGAGATCCGGAACGATGAAGAAATCTGGGTGCAGTATCAACGATTCAAACCTGGTGTTGCCGGTCGAATTCCCATCGGTTGATGATGAGACTCTTGAAGTGGCTAGATGAACGCACCGGATTGATCCGGGCACTCGAATCCCTGCTTTTCAGGCAGATTCCGGGAGGCACCCTGTGGCGCCACACATGGGGAAATCTGCTCGTGTTCATGTTTGCCGTGCAAACCATCACAGGACTCGCCCTGTGGATGGGCTACAGCCCCGGTGTGCGCACGGCCTGGGAAAGTGTCTACTACATTCAACACGTGATGCCCCTTGGGTGGCTGGTGAGAGGGATTCATTATTATACGGCGGAAGTCATGTTGGTAATGGCGATCCTGCACGTCATCCAGATGGTCTGGTTCCGAACTTATCGCAAGCCGCGTGAACTAAACTTTTACTTGGCTCTGGCAACAGCTCTGCTGGTCGTTGGCTTTTCGTTAACAGGTTTTCTGCTGCCCTGGGACGAACAAGGTTATTGGTCTGCCAAGGTCCGAACCCACATCATGTCATTGACCCCGCTACTGGGAGGCATGCTGAAAGAAATCACGATCGGAGGACATGCCTTTGGACATCACACGCTGACCCGTTTCTTCGCATTGCACGCGGGCGTGCTACCTCTCGTGTTCCTGGGGATCCTGGGGATACGTATGGCACTCATGCGGCATCAATGGAAACAATCCACGCAGTCCGAAAAAACGTCAGATCCGCGGACATCTCCCATCTGGCCTGACCTGGCCGCACGATACGCGCTCGCAGCCCTTGTTATCATGGCAGGAGTGTTGTGTGTGACATTCTG
>JAAZXX010000391.1 GCA_014239995.1 Verrucomicrobiia bacterium | reverse complement strand
TCTTTATCCCACCCTTCTGGATCTTTGCGGCATGCCAAAACCGGTCGGGTTGGACGGACAAAGCCTCAAACCCCTTTTGAGAAATCCCCAACTGGAATGGGATCGGCCGGTGCTGATGACCCACGGCTTTATGAATCACGCCGTTCAGACAGAACGATGGCGCTATATCCAATACCATGACGGAGGAAAGGAACTCTACGACCAGGACCAGGATCCTAATGAATGGTCCAATCTGGCGTGGCTTCCTGAATATCAGGAAGTGGTCCGCAATCTGCAAGCGGCGCTTCCCATCACTCATCCCCTCCGTGTAAAAAACTAAGTACCCCCAAAAAGCAGAAGATCAAATAATGAGGGAATTAACCCACAAGAGGGTTGCAGGAACGGGGATTACACAGTTCATAATAATAATCCTGGGCAGGTATTATGCCGTTTTTGACCTCAGAGAATGTCTTCTGGGTGCATGCACTTACCTTGGTGAATAACTCTTTCAAGAGCCCCACATTTGAACGTATTGTTAGGGACTGTGTCCATTGCAGCCACGCTGTCCTCAAGATATACACCATACAAGGTGTCAGGTTGGCCGGATGGTCATCAGTTCGAAGTGGAATGGTTGGTTCGATCGGAAAGTTGACTGGAGCAAAGCCAGGATGGTTCGTTATGCGAGTCTTTCTCCATCCGATAAGACAGCTGTGAATCAACGCGTCCAACCTGAAAACGTATACCTACACAAACAATAAATGAAAAACAGAGAAATGATGCTCCTCAAAACCACTCTCCTCCTCCTCCTTTTTTCATCGAGTATGTCCTGGTCCGTTGTGGCGAACATGCGACCGAACATCCTTGTCGTCATGACGGACGATCAAGGATATCCAGAACTATCGGTTCATGGAAACCCTGTGTTACAGACCCCGAATTTAGACAAACTGCATGGCCAAAGCCTACGCCTGACCGACTACCACGTCACACCTATGTGCACTCCTACGCGTGGACAATTGCTCACAGGAATCGATGCGGCGAGGAATGGCGCCGTAAACGTAAGCAGCGGTCGTGCCTTACTGCGGTCCGAAATTCCTACCGTGGCCAATTACTTCGGTGATGCAGGTTACGCAACCGGTATATTTGGAAAGTGGCACCTTGGTGCAAACTACCCTTATCGTCCTCAGGATCGGGGATTTCAAGAGAGTGTTTGGTATCCGTCTTCTTCGATTCCATCTGTGCCTGCTTATTGGGGCAATGACTACTTCGACGATGTCTATATCAAAAACGGTCATAATGAGCCCTTTAAAGGATACTGCACGGATGTGTTTTTTGATGAAGCCAAGGCGTTCATCAAAAAATCCGCCAACCGTAATCACCCGTTCTTTTGCTATCTCGCAACCAATACACCACATGGTCCATTTTTCCCGAAGCCTCAAGACCGAGAATTGATCGCCAAAAGGTTGACGGATCCTCAATTTGATCATTTTAGTGATGACTTGAAGTCGCGCCTCGCCGCATACCTGGGCATGATAGTGAATATTGATGCCAATATGGGTGGTTTAATGAAGTTTCTCGATGATGAAGGATTGTCGAGCAATACGATTCTGCTGTTTCAAACGGACAACGGCAGCCTTCTCGGACCTCGATATTTCAACGCGGGAATGCGTGGCAAAAAAACGGAACTTTGGGAGGGTGGACATCGAGTTCCCTGCTTCATTCGATGGCCGGGCGGCCAACTCATGAAGCCACAGGACATTGGCGGACTCACCCAGGTCCAGGACATTCTACCGACCTTGTTAGACTTGTGCCAAATCAAGCATTAAAACAACCCGGGGTTTGATGGAATAAGTCTTGCCCCGGTGTTGCGAGGTGAAGAGCAAGTTTCCGAAGATCGGGTTCTTATCATGAACTACAGCAGGATGCCGGGATTCACAAATTACCCATCGCCCCATAGCCAAACTCAGATGCGAGCGGACCAGGCAGGAGTGTTGTGGAAGCGCTGGCGCCTCCTGGAGAATAGAGAACTATACGATCTGGAAACCGACCCTCTACAGCAAAACAATGTAATCGACCAGCATCCGGAGATCGTGTCGAAACTGCGAGAGCGATTGGCCATCTGGTGGGATCGAGTCGGTAAGACCGCGAATGAGGCACAACGCATTATCATTGGGACAGAGTATGAGAATCCTACCAAACTCTCCGCCACCGAATGGTTGGACGTGTTCATCGATCAACAGCGACAGATTCTCAGTGGTCAGCAGAAAAGTGGTTACTGGTTGATTGATGTGGCGCACGCGGGTAATTACGATATCGAGCTCCGGCGTTGGCCCAAAGAAACCAATGGAGCCATCAGTGGAACCTTACCGGATGGAACCGGTAAAGCTCTTCCCATCAATCAAGCGAGTCTCTATCTTACCGGCCATAACCACATGAGCATTGGTGAAAAGCGCGCCTATCAATTTGAGGGTCTGAGCAAACAGGTCAGAAATGAAGACAAGGCAATTGTTTTTACGATGAACCTCAAGAAAGGCCCAACGGCATTGCACACTTGGTTTAAAGGCAGGGATAATACGATGTTGAGTGCTTACTACGTCTATATAAGGAAGAAATAATGATATTAGCAAAACCTTCCAAAACATGTGATGTAAAGTCCACGAAATCACCCATGCCATATAACGAACACAAGAGTCGTTTTCTCATTCATTCCTAAAAACGAACAAATGATTGCTCAATGAATCGTATCCTTCACACGTGCACGATGGTCGTCTGTCTTTTCGGTATCCTTGGTAGTTTAACTGTGCTCGCTGCGACAAGCACAAGGCGGGGCAATCTACAAAAGAATGAAACGTTACGTGGCCCAAATGTTGTTTTTTTCCTTGTGGACGATCTGGGTTGGTCCGATGTCGCTTGCTTTGGAAGTAAATTTCACGAGACCCCCAGCATCGATTGGCTCGCGACGCAGGGGGTCCGTTTTACCGATGCCTATGCAGCCTGCCATGTGTGCTCAGCGACCCGAGCAAGCATTCTGACCGGGAAATACCTGGCGACGCTGAATCTGTGCCATTGCGACACGGGGTGCTACTTTTGCTTTTTCCTTTGCAACCGTTATTGAACAGGGTCCAAGAAGAGCATCGTTCATATGATCTACAGGTGGTGGACGCTTGAAAAATAGCACCAACCCCTTTTACCAAACTCCGGTCTTCGACAATAGGCATTTCCTGCGGGAGGAAACATTGCCTGAATCTGGCATTCTGACCCTCGACTGATGCGGAAGTTGATATTTTTTTGTAAAAAAGATTGCGCTGCTTGCTTACATGCACTACTTCCATCCTTGTCAGATGAAAACAATTCGCTACATCGTCACATTCTGGATGACGGCAAGTATCCTTACAGCAGGATTCCTTGCTCGCAGCGAACAATTTCATGCCTGGCTCCATGAAGGTGAGGACCTTTGTCACGCGCAAGAATCTCACTGTCACCACAAAGGACAGTTCGGGCACCATCATGAGGGGGAAGGAACCGAAGAACATCCTCACGGTCTGTTGACTCTTATGGCTGGGGCAGCAATGGAAAGTTCCTTTGTTCCCTGCATATGTCCTGAACAGACCTTTGTCCAATGGACCTTCATTACATGGAACTCTCAAGAGATTCCATGTGTTCGTACCTGGAAGGCGACCCTGGGGCGCGCTCCCCCCATCCATTCCTAAACCTCTCCGTTTTTTTTCGAACAAAGGTGTTCTATGTTTTGATGCGCATGTATGCATTACGCAAACATGGCTCTTCGGAACGCTACCTAAACTAGCTTTTCTCAATATTTTTATGTCAAAATCCTGTGAGCGTCCTTCAAAAGACGCCAGGTCAGCTGTTATCCGAGAGCATGGATTCACGTTGATTGAATTGCTTGTGGTGATTGCCATCATAGGCTTGTTGGCTTCGATGCTGTTTCCGGCCCTCGGCAAAGCATCGGCCAAAGCCAAGCAAGTCAAATGCCTCTCAAATATGAGGCAAATTGGTCTAGGCATCGCGATGTATGTTGATGACTTTGACGGCAAATTGCCAGAGACAGCTCATGAAACCTTGAATACCAATAGAATCTGGATACGAAAGCTTCTCCCTTATGTAGGGAACTCTGACGCGATCCGGCTTTGTCCGGCTGATCCTACTCGAATGGATCGTCGAGACAGTGGCGGAACGAGCTATATTCTGAACGAATTCATATCGGTTCCGATTGTGGATTCATTCGGGCAAACACTGAGACCTATTCCCAAACTTGATCAACTGAGACAGCCATCGGAGACCTTGCTTCTTTTTGAAGTGGCCGACGAGTATGGGCCATCGATTTTTTCGGACCATACACATTCCAGATC
>JAAZXX010000390.1 GCA_014239995.1 Verrucomicrobiia bacterium | reverse complement strand
ATTGAGGGGTTGAGGTGGTTGAGTGCAGCGTTGATACGAATACGCGCTTGAAGGGTAAGCATTTTTAGTGTATGCCCATCCAGCCATATAGTTTCCCCGTCTTCATCATCAATCCTCGCCACTACCCATCTTTTATCTGCTACGCTATATTTACACATAACGCTCAAATCGGACTGCACAAACAGGCCATCGACAGCATACGGCAGGGAATTCATTGAAAACTTCGGAACAAAATAAAACTCTCTGTTCCGCACGTCCATACGCCCCCACGGTGTATTACCTTCCATGATTACAAACCCCCAATCTCCTTTCGAGAAATTCCAATGCCAGCACTCCCCAGATACAGCAGCCCATAAGCATCGGAACAATCAGCCAACCACCATAAATATTAGTCCAACAAACCTCTGGCTCAAAGTTATAGTTGGCCCACATGATTGCGAGTGCAGGAATCATGCCTGCGGCAAGAGTGCCAATCAAGAGAACAATAACCTTGAGAACCCACAGAATTTTCATAGCTTCCCTCCCTGGGCAAAAGATTTACGCGCACATAGCTTTATCGGCCCAGAACTTAAATCCGTCACGAAGGGCCTGAACAAACTCGGCATCCGTCATATTCGTGGCGGTTCCCCCATCGGAACCAAAATGATTATGCATCAGGGTCATCGGAGCAATCGGCATTTCGCCTTCCGTTGGAGAAGCGTTGATGCTGATAATCTCCCAGTTTTCGGTAGACGACTCCAAAGAATTATCCCCACCTTCGGCTAGAACATCAGACCGATAAAGAACAATCTCCACGGATTGAGCTGCAATTTTCTGCTCAAGCGGAGAATCGGCACGAATCTCCTTGCGAGGGGTTTCCCCGTCCCGGCGAGCCTTGAAGGAGCCAGTCAACTTTGCTCCTTCGACCAAGGTGATTACACCGCTGAAAAAATCTGCGGGATCCACCAAAACAAGAACTACGCCTTCCCGGTAGCCTTCCTTTTGAGTGTTCCAATTCTGCTTCACCATTTCGGGAAGTCGCTCCATATCGCCCGAAAAATGGCTGAATGAGCTTTCTGCGGTCTGTCGTCTAACAAATGGGTTGATTGTAATCTGCATTATGTTGTCTCCTTACATACTGATATAACTGGTGTAGAAATAATATCCAAATAGTTCTGGGCAAAAGGTTTACTTTCGTTCTTCCGGCTCGCCGCAGTTGATACATTCATCGTGCATAGGGTCTGAAGTTTCATTATACAGACAGTTACACGCGTCAAACATGATCCCACACCGCCACGGGCCGACTGCGAGGCTTGAGCCCTCCGCTTCCCCTGAGTTGATTTCCTCATATTCATAGTCTATCCAATCATCGCCAGCCTTCTCATCGTTCAGCCGAGGGTAATAAGATTTATCCCTAGGAGCCTCATCCCCTTCCCCTAATCGACGCTGAATAGACAATTCGGCAACAAAGCTCGCAAGTGCGTTCGAACCTACAAAATGAAAGTCTCGCAAGTCAACAGGCTCGCCAAGCTCTGCCTCGACCTTAGCCAACACCGCAGCGAAAAGAGCCTCGACCTCATTATTACATCGAGAGGTAACATCGCCCCAAGCTTCATTATCTTCAAACAATCGTTTAGTCATCTTGAATCCCCTTGTTACATCCCTATATAGCCTATGAAGAAAAAAAATCCTATATACGCACACGGGCAATAGATTTACATCAAGCCTTTTGCCACTCATAGTTTGCGAGAGTCCGAAGCCCCTCGGCTCCATCATACTCCGTCACAATAAATGGCGTTCCCTCCGGCAGCCAAATAACTTCAAGCTGCTCGGCCCCGCCCATATACACTGTATCTCCCACAATTTCATGAATTATGGTTAGCAGAGCCGCATCCCAAGCGTCTGCATCCACACAAGTTTCTGCGGGCTTTTCCAGAATAAACTCCACGATATCCTTATGGAACAAAAGAATCGAAGAATACTCGGGAGTCCAAGTAGACCACCCAGCCCCAAAGCCCCCGCTGATAAGAACGGCAACCTCGAAGGAGCCATCCACTTCCCGCCTCATTTTCGGGATACCATCGGAGTTTTCGACGGTAATGTTTGCTGCTTCTTTCATTTCATCCTCACAAAAATGTCGAAGAAAAACTGGGCATCCGGCAGGGTCAATCCCTGTGTTGCGGTCAGAAAGTTTAGGCAATACAGTTTGCCATAAGCATTATCTAATCCTATCAGATAAGCTACAAACTCATCGTCCTCCATCATTCCTCCACTTTTCTACGGCAAGCCTTGCGGTTCGCCTCTTTCTTGTCATCGCCATGATTGCCAGAGCCTTGGCCCCGAAGAATCATTCCAAGGACTACCACGTTACGGGTCTTGATGCCAGAGCCTTGCCCCCGCATGGCGGCTCGCTGCTCACGCTTCTTGCGCCTTGCGTTCCTGCGCCTATTCTTTGGTGATGTTTTGGCCATGATAGTCCTCCTTTCAAAGTCATATAACCTGTGAAGAAAATAAATACAAATAGTTATGTAAAACTATTGCCCGCACACATATGTTAGCTTGGCATGGTTCTTGCATTAGCAAAAAGCATGCCCTGCAAGAACCATGCCAAGCTATTAGTAAAACTATTGCCCCGGAATTGAGTCAAATTGACTCAATTCGAGGATAGACGCAAGTGCTTATGCGTCTACGACACAATGCACCGCTGATAGGATAGCGATAACGGGAGAGGTAAATACCAAAAGCCAAACCCCGAACCAAACAAGTCCCACTACCAGATTGCCACTTATCAGGTGTCCAAGCCCCGGCAGCAAAAGTGATGCTAAACCCAAAAATATCTTTCTAATATCCCTATCCCGGGCAAAAGTTTTACGCACACGCCTACCCTTTCTCGACAAGGGTTTCGTCCTCGTCCTCGTCCTCGTCGGACAGCCGGGGTCCCGTATTCAGTTCGTTGCTGCTCACGAAGCTGATGAAACCAGAAACGTCATCGGCACTCTGCCAGCCGTCCACTTGGTCGTGCTCAAAGTTATGCCATTCTCCGTCAGCGTTCCAAGCGGCAACCTCGGCGGTCGCACTTTTCCACACCTGCGTCTGTGACGGTGCATCGAATGGAGCGCCCCGACCTTGAGCATGTTCGGGGTCGCAATAGTTACCAGGACCCCATTGAACACTTACCGTGTTCCCATTTGCAAAAGTAAGAGCAAAACCCTTGTTGTGTGAAGATGAAAACATTTGCAGACTCCTTTGGTCGTGTGACCGTGTTCGCACTCTTATATAACCGATGAAGAAAAAAGCTACTTATTCCGGAGGCTAATCAAATCCTTTCCAATCGCCGCCAACTCTACACAAACTACCAAGGTAGCCAGTCCGTACAGTGCAAACATCGTTCCCACCGTAATATAACCTGTCAAAAGCTCCACTGTTATCCTCCGCCCTTTTCCGCCTTCAAGCTCCATGCTTGTGCTTTCATACGCATATAACCGGTGAAGAAAAAAAGTACAAACCTCACCGGGGCAATAGTTTTACAAAACAGGTAAGAAGCCGGGGAACCTCGGCTGTCAGCGAGGTTCCCGGCTCGGTTATGGCTTACGCCTTTTCAACATCCCCCTTGAACTTGACGTAACCCTTGGCAGGAATGCGAGGCAAAGCCCCCACAATCTCCGTCTCGAACAGTGCAAGGCACTCGTCGAACAGGTCTTGCTGCTCGGTGGTCAGGGTGGCGACACGCTGCGCCATGCCCTTCTTATCGAGCGAGCCGAAGGTTTTCCACGCCTCAATCAGTTGAGCCGGGGAGTGCTGGCGGGTCACGCCAGAAGTGACGAGGAGCATCACCATCGCCTGAGCCGTCCGGGCTCGGTTCGTTCCGGCGCGGGAACTGGACGGGCCACGGGACAGGTCGCCCTTGACGTGAACCATAAAATCCACGGTGGCCGACGTTGCGGGAGGCAAGGCAGCCTCGTCATTGTTATCGCGAAGCTCGACACATTTTGCCATCGCAAGAAGCTCAAGCTCGGAGAGAGTGTTTAGGGTCTTGGTAGTCATCGTACTTTCCTTTGAAGGGGTTGGTTAGGCTCCCCTTACATACCGATATAAGTGATGGAGAAAAAAATATGAAATGTTGCTTTGTAAAACTATTGCCCGGAAGTTAGGTCAATCTTGGCATGGGCTTTGCATTAGCAAGAACCATGCCACCCGGCTTGGCATAAAACTTGCACTTGCAAGAATCGTGCCAGGTTGTTTTGTAAAACTATTGCCCACACGTTTGTGTGAAACTATTGCCCCGAAGGGGCGAGGTCGCAGGGTTTCCCCTGCGCCTCGCTGGGCGGCTACTTGACGAGGTAGCGCATGACCTTGCCCGCCTGACTGAT
>JAAZXX010000038.1 GCA_014239995.1 Verrucomicrobiia bacterium | reverse complement strand
AGGGATCCCATGGACCTCCTCGCCGTGTTGCCAGAAAGCGCCTGGCATCAAACCAGTTCCTGGCCCTTGCCGTCGGCACCACCGCCATCCAGGTCGATGAGAATTTCCCTGGGCTCCGCACCCTTGCCCGGGCCTACAATGCCACGGCGTTCCAGTTCATCCATGATGCGTGCAGCTCGTGTGTAGCCCAGGCGCAGGCGGCGCTGCATCAGGGAAACGCTGGCCCGTTGTTCAGAGCGGATGACCTCCACACACTTTTCGATCAGTTCCTCATCCTCATTGCATTCACTTTCCTCAAGGTTGCTGACAGACTTACTGAGCTTCTCGTGGATTTCCACCTCGTAACTCGGCTTACCCTGGACGGCGATATGGTCGACAACCTGCTGAATCTCCTCATCAGTGATCAGGACGCCCTGGGCACGGATGAGCTTGGCAGAACCCGGTGGCAGGTAGAGCATGTCTCCTTTCCCAAGGAGCTTGTCTGCCCCCATGGAATCTAGAATGGTACGAGAGTCGATCTTGGAGGCCACCTGGAAGGCGATGCGGGCTGGAATATTCGCCTTGATCACACCTGTGATCACGTCAACGCTCGGTCGTTGGGTTGCGACGATGCAGTGAATACCCGCCGCCCGGGCCATCTGGGTGATACGGGCAATTGCCATTTCGACATCGGAAGGTGCCACCAGCATCAGGTCAGCAAGCTCGTCGATCACGACGACAATGTAACTCAACTTGTCAGGAATCACGATATCATCATCCCGCGGAACAGTGATCTCCTCATCAATCTCGACAGCAAAGCCCTCAGCATTGCCGTCCTCGGCACCGTTGAGCGGAAGTTCCTGCTGCTCCTTCTTGGGTTCTGCCTTCGGCCGATCGTTGAAACTCGCGATGTTGCGTACACCCACCTTGGCAAAGATCTGGTATCGCTTTTCCATCTCGGAGACCACCCAGCGCAAGGCCAGCACCACTTTCTTGGGGTCCGTCACCACCGGTACGACGAGGTGTGGAAGGGTGTTATACTGCTGGAGTTCGACCACCTTCGGATCAATCATGACCAAACGCAGTTCCTCAGGTGAAAACCGATACAGAAGGGACGCGATGATGGCATTGATACAGACGGATTTCCCAGATCCAGTGGCACCTGCAATCAAAAGATGCGGCATGTCGGCAAGGTCGGCCACGATGGGCTTGCCGTAGACGTCCTTACCAAGTACGACCGGGATCCTGGCCTTGGTTTTCTCCCACTGGGCAGATTCCAGAAGATCCCTCATGATCACTTTGGTCTTGAATGCATTGGGCACCTCCACACCCACGGAACTTTTACCTGGAATGGGTGCCAGGATATTGATGCGTTCAGCCTTCAGTGCTGCAGAAATATTGTTGCCCAGGTTGGCTATTTTTTCGAGTTTGATCCCTGGTGCAGGATGCAGTTCATAGCGGGTGATGGTGGGTCCCTTGGTGATATCTCCCAGTGACACCTCGATCCCGAATTGGCTCAGCGTGTTTTGCATCAAGCGGGCGTTGGCCATCAATGCCTCCTTGGAATCCGTAGGTTTTTGGTTTGAATCTGGGCGATTGAGGAATTGATTTCCCGGGAGGTTATAGTCTCCAATCACCGGTGGAGCGGATACCCTGATGGGTTTACGCTGCTTGGACGGACTTCTATAGGCTTGAGTCAGCGCCTTGGGAGTCTTCCCTTGCCTGTCCTCCGCTGAGGAAGTGGGCTCATCGGGGCAAGTTTCGGGTGGATCATCGGGAATCGGGTCACCAGAAACCGCTTCACTCTCCTCGGTTTTTTTTCCCAGGATGTCCTCGGTGGTGGCTGCCTGAGGGTTGCCGGCATGGATCACATCCCCGACATACATGAGTTTTGGATCTTGTCCCTCCTGCTTTTTTTGCTTGCCTCTACCCGCGCGTTTGGGTTTTTTTTCCGCCCCGTTCGAGACACTCAAGTCGCGAATCGTCATCTCGGGCACGGGTAATCCATCGACCCCCAGTCCTGATTGCTCAGCCTCCTCCTTGAGCTTCTCGGCTTCCTTGGCCAAGGCACGCGCCTTGCGATGCAGTTGTCTCTCTTCCCTGCTGGCTTCCTTGTCAAGGTTGTGCCGACGATCCATGAAGCGATACCAGAGTTCGTGCAACCATGCACTGATGTCAAAATTGGTAATCGCCACCAGACTGACCAGGTAGAAGGTACAGTAGATGATCAGTGCCCCGGTTTGATTGAAAAAATAGACGACAACGGTGTCATTCACGATCTGTCCGATCAAGCCTCCCGGGGAATGGGAACCGATCGTCCGGGTGAGGGATCCGAAGGATGCCTTGTAGAGGTCCAACATGCCCATGCAGGAAAGCATCAGTCCGCCTGCTGCGCACCGTGCTCTCCAGGAATGCATGAGGTACATCAGAAAGGGAACGAAATGGGCCAGGCCAAACCCAAGCAGGATCACGGGCACCAGGAAGGCCGCGGCACCGAACAGGAAGAAAAGACCATATCCCATCCACGCACCAAACCGTCCAATCCAGTTCTCTGGAACCGGATTGGGAGGCATGCTGTTTCTGGACAAATCCGCCGGATCATAGGAAAAGAGGGCAACGAAAAGCAGCAATCCCAAGCTGATGATCAAAAGGCCTATCACATCTCCCCACCAGCGATGACTTGTCTGCTGAACACTGGGTTTCTTTTTCGCAGACTTTTTGCGAGGCATGAGGCCAGCCTAATCAAGGGTGCCTCTTTGAACAATTGAAAATTCATTCGTTTTCCCAGCACGGGAAGACGGATGCATGAAGCATCCTCAAAAAGCAAGACCTCTGCGGCGCATCATGCCGGGAGACACCGCCATTCCCGGTTTGCAAAACGACGCTATTCATGGCATCATTTCTTTTGTATGTCAGAAACAAATACATCGATCGCAGTCATCGAAACGGACCTCGGCGCCATGAAACTCAAATTCTGGCCTGAGATCGCTCCCAAGACCGTCGAGAACTTCCTCAAGCTGGCAGGAGAGGGTTTTTATGATGGAACAGCTATTCACCGCATCGTCAAGGGATTCATGATTCAGGGGGGAGATCCTCTGAGCAAGGAAGATCACCCGCAAGTGGGAACAGGTGGTCCCGGATACAAGATCAATGCAGAATTCAACGATCGCCCCCATGTGCGAGGCGTCATCTCAATGGCTCGTTCCCAGCATCCAGACTCGGCGGGAAGTCAGTTTTTCATCTGCCTTGCGGAAGCAAATTTCCTGGATGGCCAATACACCGCATTCGGCGAACTGATCGAGGGCGATGACATCCTTGGAGCCATCGGTGATACCCCCACGGTACCGAGCGGCAGTGGTGAAAACAGTAAACCCGAACGCCGCGTGGGGGTCACACGTATCCGCACTGAAAAAGAAGCTGCTGATACAGGTTCCTGAACCCGACACCGAGTATCCATGAAGGCCGGAATTCCCCATGCCAACAGGGACGAGGCAGAGCTGGAACAGCTTGCAGAAATGCTGAACCATTTGGGATGCCCCGCTGCCAACTGTCAGATCATGGCCTCGCAACTCAGCAAACGTGCCCATCAGCTTGCCTCTGAGGAAGGCAAGACCTATCCGGAAGCCATCGCACATCTCCTGAGACTCATGCGACAAGGCTGGTCTGCGAAAGAGAAGGGATTATCGTGAGCAGGGTCAGGCCCTGGCAAACCCAATCCACCCGACTGCTGGAACAGTATCGCATCATGTCTGTGCGCACGGCGGTGCGAACCCACCCACGCACAGGGAAAGACCATGATTTCTACATCATGGACTGCCCTGACTGGGTGAACATCATGGCCATCACACCCGACCAGCACATGGTCATGGTGCGTCAGTATCGCCATGGAACCGACACCGTCGACCTGGAAATCCCCGGTGGTGTCATGGATCCCGGGGATGCCTGCGCGGTGGCAACAGGCACCCGGGAATTACGCGAGGAAACCGGATATGAGGGGGAAGGTGCACGCATCATAGGCGCCATTGCACCCAACCCAGCCATCATGAGCAATTACTGCCGCACGGTGCTGATAGAAAACTGCACCCTCATGCACCCAACCTCCTTCGACGAAGGCGAGGATATCGAGACCGTGTTGGTGCCCATCTCGACAATGGACCAGATGGTTCGTGATGGCATCGTTCAACACGCCCTGGTGGTAACGGCATTTTACCACTACAGGCTGCGTTGATCCCTCCTCGGAAACGTTGTTGCTCTGGCTGAGTAAACAGCCATTGCCATGCGCAAGTTGTCGGGCATATTGACAGGTATGGCCAAGCACCCATCCGATGCCCTGCTGGGGGAAAATAACATTTACGAGGTAGAAAACCTGAGCAAGGCCTATGGGGAAACGCGCGTGTTGAAGAACGTGCATTTCCGATTGGGGAAAGGTGAACAGATCGCCATCATGGGGCCCTCTGGTTCCGGAAAAAGCACGCTGCTTCACTGTCTTGGCGGGGTGGACAAGGCGGATACGGGGCGCCTGTATTTTGAGGGAAACGATCTTCAAACCATGGATAGCACTTCCATCGCGGGCCTCCGTCGTTCGCGTATCACCTCCATTTTCCAATTTTTCTACCTGCTGCCCACGCTGACGGTCAGGGAGAACATTGCCTTCCCTCTGCAACTCCTGGGCCTGAAAGGCAAAACCAGAAAGGATCAGGTTGCCGAGATGCTTGCGCACGTGAACATGGAGCCACGCGCCGATGCCTACCCGAATGAGCTCAGTGGGGGGGAGCAGCAGCGCGTGGCCATCGCTAGAGCGCTGATCACACACCCCAGCGTCGTGCTGGCCGACGAACCCACCGGTAATCTCGACAGCCAGAACGGAAGACGTATCCTGGAATTGATACAGCGCCTCATCACCGAGCAGGGCATTGCGCTGATGCTTGTCACCCACAGCAAGGAAGCCGCTGGGATCTGTCAAAGAACATGGCATATGCAGGATGGCCATCTGCAGAACAAGACCCCATGCCAGGAAGCCAAATCCTGATCGAGTGAAGACACAGGCTCGTCAAATCCTGATTCTACTCAGGCTCATTCATCTACGCCACTGGACACGGCACCCGTGGTCTTCCATCGCTTTCTGTGCCGTGATCGCGGTGGGAGTGGCTGCCTTCTTTTCGATTCGCCTTGCCAATCGTGCCGCCATCACGGGCTTCACCCACTTTGACAAATCACTCGGGATGCGTCCTGATGCTATCCTGACCGCACCATCCGGCCGCATGACGGGAGCGGCCCTGGCTCAAGCTCATGCCTTGATCGATCCCGTTCCGGCCGTGCTGGCACCGGTCCTTGAAACAACGGCCACCGAGGCAGACGTGAACGATCAGGGCCTGAACACTCAGCAGTTCCTGATCGTCGGACTGGATCCCTTTGCCATGTCCAACCTCACCTACCATGACCCTGGGAACACATCGAACAAGGCGCGCTTGACATGGTTACGTCAAGAGCCAGCCCAGGCAACAGAAGAGGAAATTCCGGCAGGTGTGGTCATCTCCCGGCAAATGGCCGATAAACGGAAGTTGAAGCCCGGGGAATCGATGGAAGTCATCATCGATGACCATCGCGTCCGCCTCTCTGTCCTGCAAGTGGCTGCCAACGAGGTTTTCCAGGTTTCTCAGCCGGAATCCATCCTCTTCATGGATATCGAAGCCTTGAGATCCATCCTGAATCTACCCGATGCCATCCATCGCATCGAGGTCTTCATCCCTCCTGGCCATTTCAAGGAGGATTGGCTTTCAAGAGTTTGTCAGCAACTGGAAACCGAGAACACGTGGATCCTGGATGTTCCGGAATCAGCCCTCAGCGGCAACGCATCAATGACGCGCGCTTTCCGGCTGAACCTGAGCATCCTCTCAAGCCTGGCACTGATCGTGGGGATGTATCTCATCATGCAGGGCATGGATGCAGCCATCGTCAAACGTCGACTGGAAATGGCAACCCTCGTCTCCCTGGGCATCACGCCCAGGGGTCTGAAAACCGTGTGGCTCATCGAGAGTCTCTGGTTTGGCATGCTCGGAAGCGGGGCAGGCCTTTGTCTCGGATGGATCGGCGCTCAGTGGGCCGTGAAATCCGTGGCTTCCACGGTCAATGCGCTCTACCTTCAAAGTGCCAGCCAGGCAGCAGGATGGGACTGGGGCGATGCAGGCCTTGCCTTTGGATTGGGTTGCCTGGCAAGCCTCGCGGCTGGCTGGTTTCCTTCCAGTGAAACTGCCAACACACGTCCGGCAGAGACCTTCAAGCAAGCTTATCGTGGCGGCTTCATGACCTCGCTGAATCGGCCAGGTTTGGGCTTGCTGTTTGGCTTGTCGGGATGGATTGCAGCTTCGCTGCCTCCCTATCAGGACCCCGCCGGACAGCTTCCCCTGGGTGGCTACGCCGCTGCCCTGCTCTGGGTGATCGGTTCGACGCTGATCGCACCGGCAGGACTTGGCTGGATCGCTCGCATCCTGCGTCCACTTGCCGGTGTAAGTGCCGTATGGGCGTTTTGCCTGAGCCAATTGAGGCATCCCACCGGCAGGCATTACCTGAGCGTCTCGGCTCTGACGGTGGCAGTGGGGATGGCAGGCGGCATGTCCTACATGATCCACAGTTTTGAAAACACCATGGTGGCGTGGATTTCAAAGGCCCTCAAGGCGGATCTCTACATCGCATGCCAGGGCATGGGCAGTGCCACCAGCCAGAACAGACTTTCAGTAGAAACCTGGCAGTCCCTGTCGCAGCACCCGGGCGTAGCCAAGGCCGATGTAGGACAAGTCTTTCCGATTCAACTGCGTGGACAGGCCACCTACCTGACAGGGATGCCCGTCCCCGATCCCAGGGACTGGGAATACGCCATGTGGATTCATCCACCTGCCGAGACGGCAACGCCTTCCACCGAGGAGAGCTTGCCGCAGGCGGTGATCAATGAAAGCTTTCAAACCCGTTTTCAGGTCGATCCGGGGGATCATGTGCGCATCCCCACTCCCACCGGAAGGCGTTCGGTAAGGGTAGTAGGCGTCTTTGCAGAATATGGTAACGAGCGGGGATCCATCGCCGTGGACCGCAGACTGCTGGCAGCATGGTTCAAGGACGCACGCGCCGTCAACATCGCCCTTTACCTCAAGGAAGGAGAAGATCCAGAAACCATTCGCAACGCGATGCTGCAGACACACTCAGGCATTGCAATACGCACCCAGCGGCGCCTGAGGGAGGAGATACTGGAGATCTTTCACCAGACCTTCTCGGTGACACGTGTCTTACAATGGATCGCCATCGCCGTGGCACTGGTTGGTCTGGCCATGGCCATGGCGACTTCACTCATGGAACGAAAGCTCGAACTACAGATCCTCAGGAATCTTGGCATGACCCGACAGCACATGGCCCTGAGCACTGGCATGGAAAGCCTTGCCTGCGCCTACACCGGATTTGCATGTGGTTCCTTGCTCAGTCTTTGCCTTGGATGGTTGTTGGTGCGGGTCATCAACAAGCAGGCCTTTGGCTGGACACTTGTCGACAGCGTCCCCTGGACGAGTTACTCCCAGTTGTTGGCAGGTATCACCGTGGCCACACTGGTCATCTCCATCCCCCTCGGATGGTGGGTCTCCAGGCTGCGCATGCATAAGGAGGAATAATCGCACATGAACCAAGCATCCATGATGAAAAGGCTTTGGACCATCTGGAAACCCTTCCTGGTGCTATGGCCCTTGACGCTGCAGCATCATATCCATGCCCAGCAGCAATCACCTCGCATTGCCGAACGAGGCTACCAGTTTGAATTTCCGAGAGACTACGGAAGTCATCCGGGTTTTAAGATCGAATGGTGGTACGTGACGGGGCATCTGAAAGCGAATGGGAGTCAACGTTTTGGTTTCCAGGCAACCTTTTTCAGGATAGCTACAGAGTCACCTGGGAACCGTGCACCGGAGGCATCAGGTTACCAAGATCTCCACTTGGCCCACATGGCACTGATGGACATGGACACGTCCACCTTCCTTCACCAGGAAAGACTTAACCGCGACAAGCATGCCGCTCATGCCAGAGAAGGTGATCTGGACTTGAAAAATGGCAACTGGACCCTGAGGAGAATACAGGAAGACGGGCCGATCACGTTTCGCTTGAAAGGTAGTATCCTGGCCGAGGCTAGCTTGGATCTTGAACTGCAGGCGGCAAAACCCATGACCTTTTTTGGAGAAAACGGTTACGCACGCAAGGGAGAAAAAGACAGTGCAGCCAGCTATTACATGACATTCACAAGACTGAAGACACATGGAAAATTACAACTCAAGGGTATCACCTGGGAGGTCACAGGATGGTCCTGGATGGACCATGAAATCAGTTCCAGCCAGTTGTCGCCAAACCAGGCAGGGTGGGACTGGATCAGCCTGCGTCTTGATGACGGACGCGATCTCATGGCCTACCGCATGCGCAATCCACAGGGGGAAGCCGATCCCTTTTCAACCCTGGCCTGGATCGACCAGGAAGGCATCGCCGCGCACCAACCATTGACAGACACCATGTGGCAGATCAAACGTCGGTGGACCAGTCCCACTAGCGGAAACACCTACCCGATAGAAGTCCAATTGAACTGCCCACTCCCCCACCAGAAGGGCAGGTGGCGTGCCACCGTGGTTCCACTCCTTGACCATCAGGAAATGCTGGGAACCGTCAGCGGGATTCCCTACTGGGAGGGTGCCTGTGACGTGTTCGATCCCTCGGGCCAACGTATCGGCCAGGGCTATATGGAACTGACCGGGTATGGGGACCAGAACGGTCTTGACGCCATCAAGTGAGTTTCCATGCATTGGGGGATATTTCACGTAAACCATGCCCTTGAACTTTTTTTTTTGCATCAGCTCGTTTTGGCGGCATACTTCCTTCTCGTGCATGTTTTGAAACGTCTGAAACAGCCGGCAAACATGCAAACAGCCAAACAACATCCATTACATCAATAAACTTTATGAGCGTTTTAGTTGCAAAAGAAGCACCTGATTTTACAGCAGCGGCAGCCATGCCAGACGGAACCATCAGTGAACTCAAACTGTCCAACTACCGTGGCAAGCATGTGATCCTTTTCTTCTGGCCGCTGGATTTCACCTTCGTATGCCCCACGGAAATCATTGCAATGGACCATCGCCAGCCCAAGTTTGAAGCACTCGGAGTGGAAGTGCTTGGGGTTTCCATTGATTCTCAGTTTACGCACCATGCCTGGCGCAACACAGCGGTGGACAAGGGCGGGATAGGCCCTGTCAAATTCCCCATCGTTGCCGATGTAAACCACAAGATCACCCAGTCCTATGGAGTGGAACATCCCGAGGCAGGGGTGGCCATGCGTGGGACCTTCCTGATCGACAAGGATGGCATCGTCCAGTCGCAGACGGTCAACAACCTTCCGCTTGGACGCAACATCGACGAACACCTGCGAGTCGTCGAGGCGCTTCAATTTTTCGAAGCCAACGGCGAAGTCTGCCCAGCGGGTTGGCAGAAGGGGCAGAGCGGGATGAAACCGGATGCTGACGGTGTGGCGAGCTACCTCGCTTCCAACGCGGATAATCTGTAGGGATCAACCCAAGGTCAAGAATGCGGCAGCGCAGGCGCTGCCGCATTTCTTTTTGTACGCCTCACAATGGACCTACGTGAACATTCTGCAAGGCGGCCCTGGAGAGTCCACCAGAGCCAAGCTGATACCCTCCATTGGTCAGACAGACTTGAACTTTGATGCTGGAGGATCCTTTCCGGCTACCGGTTTGAAGCAACGAGTGGCTTCGGCAGCAGCGATAAGGAACCAGAGCTGCCATCAGCTTCTCACTTATTGCTGAATCATGGACGCATTTGGGTCACCCTGCTTCCTGGGATCCATGCCCTTGGGGGCGTGCAATCCACCCACATGCATCTTGTACGCAAGACAGAAAACACACGCACCCCTGAGCAGAAAGCAAATGGAGAGGAAGCGTCCCGAAGAACCAAATCGCAGAAGGTGTTGGAAAACTAGATCAGCACTCCCGGCAATTTTCCAGTGCTGTCAGCAAAGGATGCCACCGGGGTATCCATGGCCTGAAGCATGGAGCAGTAGAGGTTTGCCAGCGGTGTGTTGGGAGCATGCACCAGGTGTTGCCCGGTTTGAATACGACCACCACCGCTTCCAGCAATGACGAGGGGAAGGTTGCGGGGACTATGCCTGTTCCCATCCCTTAAACCGGATCCAAAGAGAATCATGGAGTTGTCCAGCACATTGCTTTCGCCCTCGGGCATGGCCTTGAGCTTGTCCAGAAGATAGGCGTACTGGGCCACATGCCACTGGGCAATGCGTTGGTACTGTACCAGGTTTTCCTCTTTATTTTCATGATGAGAAAGGCTGTGATGACCTCCATTGACCCCTTCAAGGAAGGAAAAATTGGTATTACCCACGGCATTGCCAAACATGAAGGTACACACACGGGTGCTGTCGGTCTGGAAGGCAAGCGCAATCATGTCAAGCATCAGCCGCACGTGTTCCATGTGTTCCCCTGGAATACCAGCAGGCTTGTGCGCAGGATCCATGTCGACAGCAGGCTGCCATGACTTTCCCGCAGGCTTGCTGGCCTGCTCAATGCGTCGCTCCAGTATACGCACGGACTCAAGGTAGTCGTCGATGCGCATACGGTCGTGGTAACCGACCTTGCCGCGGAGCTGCCTGGCATCGCCAAGTACGCGGTCCAGAAGCAGTCGTTCCTGGGGACCATCTCCCTTCCGCGGGTGCGTCACACGGAAGAGTCGCTAAAAGACCAGGCGCGGGTTGATCTCACGGGCGAGCGGGCGCGTGGGTCGGCTCCATGCAATGTGCGATCCGTAGACACGCGTATAGCCCACATTGGTATCCACACCGATGCTGACCGGGTTGATCGCAAGCTCAAGGGATGCCAGGGGGGTCTGGCCGCCGATGCCTCGAGCTACCAGCTGGTCCATGGAAATCCCATTGCTGTTGAGGTCAAACCCTAGCGACTTACTGATTGTCTGGCAGGTAAGGAAACCGGATGTCTTGACATAATGTCCATCCCCAACGTCGCTTGCTTGATTCCAAAGGTTGGTGGGAATCACCAGTCGGTCCCGCAGGTGCTCGAGGGGGGCCAGGGTTTTGGAGAGTTTGAAATCCCTTCCTTCGCCCTCGGGTGTCCATTGGTCCTGACGCACGCCATTGGGCATGAAAAGCACCCCCAAGCGCCGGGGAGAAGCCTTTTGAGCAGCTTTGGCCTTTGACGACATCATGGCCTCCAGCCAGGGGAGTGCAAGGGCCGCACCGGCCCCCTTAAGGACAGCGCGGCGAGAAATGGTTTGGAATGTTCCTGTAATGTGCATGGCGTCTCGTGAATCGGGCATTCTTTCAATGCCCTACTTTGCAATGGTTTTGTTTGAACCTGATTTATACCTGAAGGGAACACTCTCGACAATCCCCAAGAGCAAACGTCGAGAGGCATAATCGTGGGCCTTGAGATCATCAAGGATGGTTTCCACGGCACAAAAATCCTCATGCGTCAATCCCCTGGAAAGCGCAAAACCCAGCATCTTCCGGGTCAGATGCCGCATGATCTGATCCTTGCGATCCATCAGGACCTCCTTGAGCTCAGCGGGGCCCTCAAACCGAGTTCCATCCGGCAGGGTGGCCCGTGCATCGACTGCCAAACCCGCAACCTCATCCCGCCAGCGTCCCAGCACGTCATAATGTTCAAGGCTGAATCCCAGAGGATCGATACGATCATGGCAGGCGGCACAGCTGGGATCCTCACGATGCCGCTCAAGCCGTTCACGCAATGACTGAGGCTGAATCTTGCCGTGGGATTCCTCCAGCAAGGGGACATTCGGGGGCGGAGGTGGAGGCGGTTCACCCAAAAGTGTCTCCAGAATCCATTTACCGCGCAGGACCGGACTGGTTCGATGAGCGTGCGAAGAGACTGCCAGGACGGCGGCCATTCCAAGCAAGCCACCGCGGTGGGGATTGTCTGCGATGTCAACCCTCTTGGGTTGCTCACGAAACTCTCCCTTGACCTTGTAATGCCTCGAGAGTCGCCGGTTCATATATGTATAATCCGCATCGATCAAATCCAGCAGCGAACGATTCTCGGTGAGGATCTCGTGAAAGAAAAAAACAGGCTCGTATTTCATGCCCCCTTCCAGCTCGGAATCATATCCTTTGATGGACACATCCGGCTTGAACTCACGTCCCAGCGCACGGGTCCCAAGCCATTGCTCCACAAATGTCTGGGCAACGCTGCGAACTTTTCGTGCATGGGGATCCTTGAGCATTCGATCCACCTCGCCTCGCAACACATCGAGGTCATGCAAGCTCTGCCGTTCGGCAAGCCCCATCAGGACATCATCCGGGGGGGCTCCCCACAGGAAATAGGCCAGGCGCGTGGCAAGCTCGTGGTCGGTGAGAGGCACGGACGCATCTGAACCCACGGGTACCTCGGAGATAAAGAGAAACTTGGGGGAAACCAACACGGCGGACAATGTCAGTTGCATGGCACCCGAAAAGCCGCTTCCACTGGCATACGCCTCCTCAAACAGCTCCATATAGGATTGCGCTTCCTGGCTTTTCACGGGACGCCGGAACGCACGCGGCAGGAAACGTTCCAGGACCCTGGATGCTGCTTGGAGTGGAGAGGTCGCATCGTCAGGTTGCGCGATCAGAAAGTGTGCACTGGATCGAGGATCGGCAAAGGCATACTTCACGACAGACCGAGCCGCCTCGAGATACTTTTCTGCATGGATCGGTGAGATGAACAGTGTCTCCGCGGCATTGTCAAACCCCTCACCGCCGGCCCCCTCATCAGGAAGTGCCTCACCTGCGTCAAAATGTACATCCAACAGATGCCGGACCGAGGCGGAGTATTCATTGCGGTTGAGGCGGCGCACCAGCGGAGGTCCGGGCTGAACCCCGTCCGCACAGGCCGCCTCGCGCAGGGTAGTCTCTACCCAGCGCACAAAAGCCAGGCGCTCCTCAGTACTCGGCAGCGGGACATCCTCGTCATCAGGTGGCATCTCGGCATCTCTCACACGATGCAAGTGCCTGTCCCAGGCCAAGGCGTCGGCAATAAAGTGTTCCGGCGAGGTGAACGCGCTTAAATCCAGTTTTCCTTTCGGCTTGGGAGGCTGGTGACACTCTACGCAATAGTGCTGCACAAAGGCGACGCCCTCAATCAATGCAAGGTCCTGGGCATGGCTTGTTCCGAAGCTCAGGCACAGCATATGGAAGGCATGGGAAAGCCATCCCAGTTGATTGCGACTATCATTTACCCGCAAAGGACACATGATCATACCATTGCCTACTTTGGCAGCAGGGTCAAGAGAACGCCAGGCAGCTCACCCAGGCTTGCATGGGAATGACCGGATTTGCTGAATCCGTTATGGATGGCATGCCATCATGCGGACGCATTGGATCGCTACATCCCTACCACCAGGTGAAGGATGGATCCGGCTTGGGCCCGGTATAGTTCCATTTGTAGGCCTCGAGTGGAAACTGGAAGAATTCAGTATGGCTGTCACCAAAAAGAACGTTGAAGCGATAGTCACCTTTGAAATTATGCCACTGGCTTTCCCGGTCATTTTTGTTGCGATCGGCCCACCATGGCCAATCTCCGGTGACCAGCTTGTTGGAGGGGCCCTTGGCCATTTCAGCTCCCTTCATCGGAGTCGCCTGAGGACTTCCCTTTGCAGCCC
>JAAZXX010000389.1 GCA_014239995.1 Verrucomicrobiia bacterium | reverse complement strand
CGTCTGGACCTCAAACGGCAAGATTCCATAACCATGATGTCTCGGTCCTTTTGACCAGAGATGAATTTGATGACGCATTCCTTCAAGCACGGTGCCTGCATGCTGCTCCTGCTGGCCTTCACCGGGTGTGTGAAGCCAACAGGCTCCCAGATCGATCGGCATGCGGTGAAGATACCAGAAACCTTTGGTGGAGAAGGTACTTCTGCTTCAACCTTTGCGGATGGCTGGCTGGAGGCTTTTGAAGACCGTTCCCTGCCATCCTTGATCCAGGAGGCCCTGGAGAGGAATCATGACCTCAGTGCGGCATCCGCGCGTCTGGCCGCCGCACGCGCTTCCTTCCAGGCTGCCAATGCAGGATGGAAACCGGTCTTGAACCTCAACCAGAGCAACGCTCGAAGCAAAACGGTCTTTAATCCCTTCGCGGGGGAGCTCCAGAGCCGTTACATCAACCGGTTCGACCTCGGCATGAACCTGTCCTGGGAATTGGACCTGTGGGGCAGACTGCGTCATCAGGGGCGTGCGGCACTGGCAGACCTGCAGGCCACCCGGGCAGACTACAAGGCAGCATACCTTTCCATCGCCGCCAGCACCGCCAGCGCATGGTTCAATGCCATCGAATCGGAGCTCCAGGTACAACTCACCAAGGAAACCCTGGAAAGCTTTGAAGCCAACCTGCAGGTGGTCGATGAATCCTATCGCCGCGGGATTCCAAACAGGGCCCTGGACCTGCGGCTCACGCGTGCAAATGTGCATAACGCCCGCAGCAACCTTGCACTGCGCATGCGGCAAAGGGATCAGGCCAAGCGAGCCATGGAAACCCTGCTCGGGCGCTATCCGTCGGCCAATCTGGATCTCATGCCCCAACTCCCCCAAATGCAGGGTGCCATTCCCCTGGGACTGCCCTCTGAGTTGCTGAGGCGGCGTCCGGATGTCCTCGCAGCGGAACGACGTCTTGCGGCGGCTGCGGAACGTCTCCAACTATCCCGAAAAAATCTCCTCCCCGGCATCCGCCTGACCTCATCAATAGGCACAACCTCAAACGAACTAACTGAATTGCTCGACCCCGAGAGAATGGCCCTTTCCATTGCAAACTCGCTGACTCAGCCCCTCTATCAAGGTGGACGCTTGCGGGCAGGTGTCAGGCTCTCCGATGCTCGCCTTCAGGAATCCATGGCACAGTTCTCAAAAACCATACTCACGGCCTTCAGGGAAGTAGAAACCCTGTTGGCATCAGAAGGTTTCCTGAAGGTGCAGGAAAGGGCCCAGGAGGCAAGCGTCACGGAATCCATGGAAGCGGAGATCCTGGCCAAGGAGCAATACGAGAAAGGGCTGGTGGATATCATCACGGTGCTGGAATCCGAACGCCGCGCATTCACTGCCCGAAGCTCCCTTCTGAGTCTTTCCAACCTGAGACTCCAGAACCGCATTGATCTTTATCTGGCCATCGGAGGGCATTTTTCTGCAAAGGGTTGGCAAGCGGAAACAAATCAAACCAGCGATTAACACGCGCAGTCGAACACAACAAAACATATGCAGAAATTCATGAAGTGGATCATGCCGATCGTTTTTCTTGGGATGTGCATTGCCATTGCCGCCGTCATGATGGCTACCAAGCCGATTCCACAGACCCGCACCCCTCCCGCTACCGTGACCACCGTCAAGGCGGCACGATTGAAAAAGACAGACTTCCAGGTGGTCATTCCCTCACAGGGTATCGTGCAGGCGCGCACCCGAAGCCGCCTGATCCCCCAGGTCAGTGGAGAAATCACGTGGATTTCAGATAGTTTTCGATCCGGTGGTTTTTTTGAGCAAGATGAACCGCTGATCAAGATCGACGCTCGAGACTACGAGACAGCAAGGGTCATCGCCAGGGCAACCCTTGCCCAGCGCACCAGTGCCTACGAGCTCGAAAAGGCCCAGCACGCGCAGGCAAAGGCCAACTGGAAGCGCCTCGGCGATGGGCAGGATGCCTCCCCCCTTACCCTGCGTGAACCTCAACTGGCAGAAGCCAGGGCCCTGATGGAATCCGCATTGGCCGGACTCACCCGAGCCGAACGTGACCTGGAACGCACCACCATCAAGGCCCCCTACGCCGGTCGCATCCTCAACAGGTCCGTGGACGTGGGCCAATCCGTTGCACCGGGCACCTCCCTTGCCGAGATCTTTGCAACCGATTACGTGGAAATACGACTCCCACTCAGGAATGAGCACCTTGATTTTGTAACCCTGCCCGAGGTTTTCACGGGCATGCAACCCACACCAGAACTCAACCACCCTGAGGTTCGACTCACCGGCCAATATGGAACACGCAAGGTCACATGGAACGGGCACGTTGTGAGAACCCAGGGAGCCTACGATCCGAGAAGCAGAGAGTTATTTGTCATCGCCCAGGTGGATAATCCCTATGGAAAAACCGACGGCGATGCTCCCCCGCTCAAGATAAATCAATTCGTAAAGGCCGACATCGAGGGGCATCTCCTCAGGAATGTGTTCATCATTCCCCGGTCCGCATTACGCCAGGGGAATACGACAATCATCATCGACAACGAAAACCGCATCCAACGCAGAACAGTCAAGGTCCTGTGGAAACAGGGAGAACAGGTCATGATACGGGAGGGACTATCCGAGGGTGAATTGATCTGCCTGACGCCCCTGCTCTTCGCGGCGGATGGCGCTAAAGTAAATCCCCTGCTCCAGGGAGAACCCACCCCTTCCGAAGACCAGTCACGCCTGAACGAGCCTGATGAAAAACCACTAGTCAAAGGAAGGATACCCTGATGCATGGTATAATCGCATGGTTTGCGCGCAATGAGGTGGCCGCAAACCTCCTGATGCTGGGCATCCTCATGGCCGGTGTAAACACCCTTTTCAAGCGTATTCCTACCGAGGTGTTCCCCGAGTTTGAACTCGACATCATCACGGTATCCGTACCCTATCGAGGCTCGACACCCGCCGAGGTCGAGGAATCCGTCGTGGTCAAGATTGAGGAAGCCATCCAGGATATCGAAGGCATCAAGCAAGTTACTGCCACCGCAGCGGAAGGAGCCGGCTCCGTCAACATCGAGATAGAGAAGGGGTATGACTCCAGGGAGTTGCTGGATGACATCAAGAACAGGGTGGATGCCATCAATACATTTCCTTCGGAAACAGAGAAGCCAATCATCAACCTGGCCCTTCCAAAGGGTGAGGTCATCACCATCATGCTGGCAGCCCAGATGAGCGAGCAGGATCTCCGAAAACTGGGGGAACAAATCCGGGATGAAATTGCCAGCCTTCCGTCCATCACCCAAGTTGCCCTGCAGGGGGTGCGCCCCTACGAGATCGCCATTGAGGTTTCTGAGCGAACCCTTCAGCAATATGGCCTGACCCTGGATGGCATCGCCCGCGCTATCCAAGCGACCTCCATAGACCTGCCGGCAGGAGCCATCAAGACGGAGGGAGGCGAAATTCTTCTGCGCACCAAGGGGCAGGCTTACCTGGGTAATGACTTTGAAAATATCGTGATGCTGACCCGCAATGATGGTACCCGGCTGACCTTGGGGAATATTGCCGAAATCAAGGATGGCTTTGAGGAAACACCGCTTTTTGCGCGCTGGAATGGAAAACCTTGCGTCATGATCGCCGTCAGCCGCGTTGGCAAACAGAATGCCATTGATCTTGCAAGAACGGTCAAGGAATACATTGCGGCAAGAAAATCAAGCTTGCCGGAAGGTGTGGATGTGGACTTTTGGAATGACCGCTCAACGATCGTGATCGGCCGGATCAATACGCTGATTTCAAGCGCACTGCAGGGGGGAACCCTCGTTTTCCTCGTGCTGGCACTCTTCCTTCGCCTTTCTTTGGCGCTTTGGGTGTGTATTGGCATTCCCGTGGCGTTCATGGGAGCCATCGCGTGCATGCCCCAGCTCGGAGTCAGCATCAATATCATCAGTCTGTTCGGTTTCATACTGGTACTGGGCATCGTGGTGGATGATGCCATCGTGACCGGGGAAAACATCTTCAGCCACCTGCAACAGGGGGAGGACCCCACCCATGCCGCGGTGCGCGGAACGCAGGAAGTCTCAATCCCGGTGATTTTCGGTGTTTTGACCACTGTGACGGCCTTCATCCCCATCATGATGATCGATGGCATCCGTGGAAAAATTTTCGCCCAAATCCCCCTGGTCGTCATCCCCGTATTATTGTTCTCCCTCGTGGAATCCAAGCTGATCCTCCCGGCCCACCTGAAACACCTCCGCATCCGCAACCGTAACCGGAACAGCCTGGGCCCCCTGACACGATTTCAGCGCTTCTTTGCGGATGGCATGAAATCCTTTGCGCATGAGATCTACCGACCTGTCCTGAGGATCGCCATGAG
>JAAZXX010000388.1 GCA_014239995.1 Verrucomicrobiia bacterium | reverse complement strand
CTACGATGACCCAGCGCATGAAATCACTTCAAGACAGTCTCACTGACAAGTCCTCGGTGCGTTTTGTATCCATCAGCACCGATCCGGATTACGATACACTTGAAGTCCTGCAGCAATACGCGCGAAAATTTCAGGCTGACACGAATCGTTGGAGTTTTCTGACAGGATCCAAGGAAGAAATTCTGCGCGTTTCAACAAAGGAGCTGATGTTAGTTTTGCTCGAGAAAGCACCCAATGACCGCGAGTCTGAACAAGATATTTTTCTCCACAGCACGCTCACCGTACTGCTGGACTCCGTGGGACGTATTCGTGGTAGCTACGAGATGCTCCAAGATGGTGAGATGGAAAAGGCACTGAAAGATTTACAGATTCTGGAATCTGAGTAACACTCAAGCTGGTTATGGAACTTGAAGATCTTCCAGTGGTCAATGCGCTGCTTAACACATGCTCTGCCGTGTTGTTGTCGATAGGCTTCATCGCCATCAAGCGAGACAACAAGGTATTGCATAAAAAGTGTATGGTAAGCGCCCTGTTGACTTCCTGCTTGTTCCTGACTTCCTACCTCTACTACCATTTTGGCATGCAGCAACTCTATGGGGCAGCTCATACCAAGTTTGTGGATCCCTCTTGGTTTCGCCCTTACTACCTGGTTTTTCTGGCAACGCACCTCATCATGTCAATATCCATTGTGCCCATGGTCATTATCACTGTTTACCATGCTGTCCAAAAAAATTGGGAGAAGCACAAACGAATGGCTCGAATCACCTTTCCCTGCTGGATGTATGTCTCAGTTACCGGAGTGATGATCTACCTGATTTTATATCAAATTTTTCCCCAATCGCCAGGCGGATCAGTTGTTCCTTCCCCTGTGGAGACCAATGCGTGGATTCGTGATTTGCCATTCATAGGCGCCGTCTATTAGCTTTCAACCACGGATCACAGGTTGATCGTGCAGGTTTATTACCATGCCTCTCCAGACGCCCGTTTCCAGCTCGATCCCAAATTCCTAAGCCAGGAAAAGGGAGCCTGGAGTTGACGAAACGAGGGAATGGGTGGTCACCGTACCCCCGTGGATTGACATGATTCGTAGAGCGTAGTTCTGGCCGATTTTGTTACCTTATCCGCTCCCGATTGGGATTGAAAGACCAAGGATTCCAATGGGAAGTAGTCGTTATCTTACCAAATATTAACAGCACGGGTTTTTCGTAAATGCTCCGATCCAGCCGAATCGCACTCAGAGGCGCTTGATCATGGTTTCTTTCTATCAACAGGGATCATTGGCTTCATGGGCAAAAATAGTATCTATCTTGAAATTTGAAATCAGCCGTTTGGTCTCCCATTTTTTGGAGATGGCTTCTTTGAGGGCGCTTTAGCGAAAACTTGGAAATCAATGGGACGATTAATATTTCAAGGATCTGTAATTTCTCGAAAATATTCATAAGCGAAAACCTTTGCGTCCAGATGATCAATCAGGTGAGAATCCATCTCATGGTAAAGTCTTATGGTATTTTTTCTCTGATGGCTTTAATGGTGGGTATGCCGTGTCAGATGGCCTGCCACGGAGGGGAAGAATCTCACTCTCGATTCCACACGTGGATTGAGTCCATCCGATCTGTTGGAAAGGAGGGGCAGGGTAATGAAAATGCTTCCCGAGCGTTCCAACGATTAAGTGAAGCCTCCATTCCCGCCGTGTTGCCTATTCTTGAGGGCATGAAAGGGGCATCTCCACTGACCCAGAATTGGTTGCGATCAGTCGTTGAAGGTATTGCTCATCAATGCAAACAAAATGGTGAGATGTTGCCTTCCATGCAACTGACGGAGTTTCTGTTGAATGTTTCCCATGGCCCAAGGGCACGAGCTTTCGCCTTCGAGTTGATTCAGGAAATGGATTCCGAGGTAGCCGAGGTGCTTCTCCGAGGAATGCTTAACGATCCCTCGAACGAACTGAGGCGTCAAGCTGTTGAACAGTGGATCCAACTTGGCATAAGCGCTCAGTCCAACGAGAAGACTTTCAGAGCCATGGTTATTCTGCGGCAAGCCTTGGAGCATGCACGGGATGTTCTACAAATTCAAAAACTCAGTGATGCATTGGAAAAAAACGGGCATCTTGTGGATATACCGGCTTTGTTGGGATTCATCACCCATTGGAACGTTATTGGTCCCTTTCACAATCTTGAAGGCGATGGTTTTGATACCTCTTTTCCTCCAGAAAATGAGATGGAACTGAAGCATAGCTACGATGGAAAACTTGGAGAGGTGCGCTGGAAGTCATTCTCAACTGAGGATCGGCTTGGCATGGTGGACATCAATCAAGCTTACAAGGGATATCTTAAGGAAGTCACTGCCTATGCGCATCACACATTCATCTCGGAGACTGCCCGTCCCGTGCAATTGCGATTGGGTTGCAAAAATGCCTGGAAGGTATGGCTGAATGGTGAATTGTTATTTGGCCGAGACGAATATCACCGTGGGGCCAAAATTGACCAATATGTCATGAATGCCGTCATGAAGGCAGGCAGGAATGAGATCCTGGTGAAACTCTGTCAGAACGAGCAGCTTGAGGACTGGACCATCGAATGGGAATTTCAACTCCGTGTTTGCGACAAAACAGGGAAGGCAATCCATTCGCATGTCCGCCAGTAGGTTTGCAGCTGGGCTACTTCGACGCAGGATCTCCTCGGAAGTGAAAGACACTGCCCCCGATCAATTGATCTGAGGTCACGGTGGCACAAACAAATTTTTCAATGTGTTCCACGATGAGTTCCGTGCCACGGAAATGGTTAACATAAGGCCACATTTTTGGATTATACATCGTGTCAGTCATGTCACGCATCAAGACCACATTTTTCCCGTTTTTAGCCATTTGTCGCAGACCAAAAGGACGTCCAAGTACACACATATTGGTGTGTACACCCAACAGGATGACGTTTTTGATGGCGTGTTGCTCCAGAAGATTCCACACTTCCTTGCCGTCGTCTGTAATCGCATCCCTTTCGTCTATCTTTAGAGTGTCAACCTGACGGATCCATGGAGCGCGGGGATTTCTCCCAATCCCATCAAGATATTTTGCCCAGGCTTGGTGTTCCTCAGGGTCGTCATCCTCGCCACCATCGGATTGGTCAATAGGGTAGACCCCCTGTTCCTCAGCCGGTATGATGTGACACCATTCGCCGATATCTGTTGGCAGGTTGTTTGCTTTGGGTGCGTTTTTTGCCTTCAACCTACCGGGGTGTCCCGTATAAAAATCCATGCAACTGCTTGGTGAGTGAATAATCATCACGCCTGCTTTGCGTGCCTCGATCAAGACTTGGTTCATCCGGGGGGACATTTCTCCGACCCGCGTGACGGCGTTTTTGCAATGGTGCAGATCCCACATGTCACAGACGATGATTGCCGTTTCCTGTGGACTCCATGACTGATGTGTCTGCTTGACCTCATAGGTGTTTCCAGATTGAGCGGTTTTTACCCTTTGCCGAAGTTTCATCTCGAAATTCCCAGAGGCTGCGTGAAGGCACATTGAATGGATCATCAAGAATGCGGTAATCATTATGGATGAACTCAAGGAGGTCCATCGGATGCGGTTGGATTTGATTTCCATGAGATCATCTATAGGAAAATTGAATTTTTCTTTCAATGCGAAAATGGGGGGATGGATGGGGTGTGTTGAAAAGAAAAATTTTCCTTTGTTGCCTTTCCCTCATTTGCCTGATGCCATACAGCATCTAGTATGGATCGCGTTTTTGTCACTATTTTCCATGGATCTACTCAGGCACGGGCATTGTACAAAGAAGATCCGGCAGCTGAGTGGATCTTAAGATTCAGCCGCCGGACGATGATTAATTCCCTCATCTCAAGCAGGACACCGCTCAGTGAACGGTGCGTTGTAAGCCTAAGTGGTCGGGTTTCTTCCGTTCCGATACGGAAGAGGCTGGGCATGCACACCCAAATTCAGGTGCATTGCATGTGATCCACACCTTACTATAGCATATTTTATGCCATGCGCAAATCTATGTGATCGATTTTATGGGTGAAGCATCTTTAGTTTGCATTCAACCGATACTGAACAGTCATCCCTTGTCCCGTTTATTGTTATTCGCACAAGATAGGGATTAATGGGGGCACCTCTGATAGTGGGGGGGAATTATTAAACAGTGTGTTATAAACAGTTTAAGAAAGTTTCCGCTGTTCTTGAAAGTTATTTTTTGGTGCAGGTTACCTGCACGTGAGCGATAGCCTATATTGTCTGGCGGTTGCGATGATCTGAGGTTCCCAAATTCGATCAGGCTTCTTTTTTGATATATTTCTCCTCCGCAAGAAGACTTGGTTTTGTGACTGACGTATTTGCAGGAATTTTTCAGCAAACGTATTCGATC
>JAAZXX010000387.1 GCA_014239995.1 Verrucomicrobiia bacterium | reverse complement strand
AGCGGCCTGGGGTACGCATCGTCCTGCGGTTCACCAGGGATTTGCAACGGGAGACCTGGATGGGGACGGGGACCTGGATCTTGTTCTCAATTGCCTGAATGGTCCCGCATGCCTCTACCGCAACGACACGTCTGCACCACGGGTGCTTGTCCAGTTGACAGATGCCACATCCAACACCCAGGCTGCCGGTGCCAGGCTCATCCTTCACCAGCCGTCCATGTCTTCCCAGTCCCGTGAAATCCTGGTGGGTGGCAGGTATCTTTCAGGGAGTGATACGGCACAGGTTTTCGCAGTCGACCCTGCTGCTGGTGCTGCAAGCCTGGAAATTTGGTGGCGGGATGGGAATCGTTCCGTTTTGAAGGATATTCGTGCAAATATGCGGTATCACATCCATCGGCGGGTTTCCACAGCGGAGGAAGCTGTGTCCCCAGCGGAACAAGCACCCGCGTTGAAGGCTCTTTTTCAGGATGCTTCTGAGTTGCTGCAACACCGATCCCCTTCCGCTCCTTCCAATGACCTGCTGGGGCAGCCATTGCTACCTTGGTCGCTGAGTTACCATGGCCCCGGAATCGTGTGCTGTGATTTCAATCGCGATGGGCGGGCGGATATTGCGGTGGGGGTTGATCGAGGCCAACGACCGTCTGTCTTCTATGGTCAGGCGGATGCCTCCTTTGATCTCCAGCAACTGAGCATTCCCCTGTGGAATGATACCGCGGGCATGCTTGGCCTGCCCGTTGCGAATGGCGCTTTCCACCTGATGTTTGGGCTCAATGGTTATGAAATCCAGGAAAGGGCCGCATTGGTCGAATTCAACCTCAGAGGCCAGCGGCGAAGCCTGTTTTCACGGAGATTACCCGGTGCAGCCTGTATGGCGGCAGGACCACTCGGGGGAAGGGGAGCCATCAGTCTTTTTGCAGGTGGGTTTGCCAAGGCTGGTAGATATCCTGCATCTCATCCCTCCCTTTTGCTGAACCAGACCGATCAGGGTTGGGCTGAGGACATGGAACATGACGATCTGATGCAAAAAATGGCATTGCCGCAGGGAGCCGTCTGGAGTGACTTGACTGCGGACGGTTATCCCGAGTTGGTCGTTGCCACGGAATGGGGACCATTGCGTGTTTTCGAGAACCAGCAGGGTATGCTTCGAGAGCGAACGCAGGAATGGGGGTTTCACGCCTTTCATGGACTTTGGAAAGGGGTTGCCAGCGGCGACATGGATGGCAATGGTTTTCCCGATCTTCTCGTCGGTAACTGGGGACATAACAGCCCGTGGCACGCTCATCCCTCTGAGCCGCTCCAATTGTTTCATGGGCAATGGGTGCGTCCCGGTCGTGTCGAGTTGCTTGAGACGGAATACCATCCCGATGGGCTGCTTGCACCGCGCCGCATGCTCTCGGTCATTGCTGCCTCGCTTCCCTTTCTCCAGTCCTGGCCCGGTAACCATGCGGCATACGCTGCAGCGGGCGTGGAAAGCGTTCTTGGTGACAAGTTGGATGCCGCACGTGTTCTGAAGGCCACGACCCTCTCATCGATGCTTTTTTTGAATGACGGTCTTGGTCGCTTTCGTCCACGCCCCTTGCCTGATCAGGTTCAGTGGGCTCCTGTTTTCGGTTTGCAGGTGAGTGACTTTGATGGGGACAGCCATGAGGATGTGGTCGTTTGCCAGAACTTCTCACACGTACGGGAGGCTTTCCCCGACCAGGACCAGGGGCGTGGACTGATCCTGCTGGGAAACGGGGATGGAACCTTTCGTGTGCTTGAGGATCGTGCTTCCGGAGTGTCCGTGCACGGGGACATGCGGGGAGTTGCCCTTGCAGATTTTGACCAGGATCATCGCATGGATTTTGTAATGACCCAGCAGGAGGGCTCCACCCGTCTCTTCCTCAATCGAGCACCCTCCATCCAACCCGGGTGGCAGATTGAAATCAAAGGCCATGACGACAATCCGGCTGGTTATGGGTGTCAAGTGCGTTTTGCTTATCCTGAGGGTCGCCTGGGCCCTGTCAGGGAGGTGCAGGCTGGGAGTGGTTGGTGGTCCCAGAACAGCCCCGTCATGGTCATGCATCCCTCACGCGAGCCTGCTTCCATCTGGATACGTTGGCCTGGGGGGGAAACACACCATTACCCATTGAAGCCGGGACAAAACAAGCTGGTTTTGCGTCCAGGCGGATCCCTTGGGAGCGATCCTGCGGCAGGGGGGGCGTATTCAAATCATTAATCTGGGAGAAAACACCAGAACAGATGCTTGCCTGATCAACCAAGACAAACGCTGAAAGGATACTTCCATTTTACCCAATGCGTTTCAAATAAAGGGTGTATGTGATGAACAAGGTTACATTTGAGTAAGCTCTCAAATCTTATCAGTGCTTGCTTCTCATCTCAAATACGCATCTTTACCTTGTATTTGTGATTTTTTTTTAGCATGGTCTTCTCTCTCCTGTGGTTTTAAAAAGTGCACCGATGAGATGATATCTATCTCTTTGTGTCCATCTCACGATGTGTTTGATGGAATCATGGATTGTTCTTTGGATGCCTGAATAGTTGCTATGATCTGATGCTATTCAATTGCTGAGGTGGAATTACATTCGTGCAGGCATGGCAGGAACATCTATGATTTCTCTCCTGACCATTTGAGTTAACGAGCGACAAACGAAATGATACAAACATGAGCATAATAGATAAAAACCGACTGAGACGTGGTCTTGCCATGGTGCTAGGCCTGGTAATCACCTCTTCAGCGAGCCTGTTGATACAGGCGCAGAGTGATGGAGAACTTCCATCAATTACGGGTGCAACGGGTTCTGTGACCTTTGACAAGGTCAAGGTAACCTTCAGCGAGCCAGTCGATCCCGCCTCTGGTGGTGTCGCCGGTAACTATGCCTTATCTGACTTGACGATTTCTGGAGCTACCGTGGGCGAGGCTCCCAATGATCACATCGTGACCTTGAATACCAGCGATCAGGGTGAGGGCTCCATCCACACCCTCACAGTGAACAATGTCAAGGACCTCGACGGAAACACCATTGCGGCGGATAGCAGTCGGGAATTCAGCACTCTTGTCTGGCAGGAAGGCGCTGTGCTTCACAAATTCTGGTCGGATCTGACCCCAAACAATATCGAGGCTCTTCAGGCTGACCCTCGCTTCCCCGATGCACCTACCATGGTCACCCTGGAACCGATGTGGGAATATGGCCCGGATGGCTCCAACGAAAGTGGCAGCAGCTATGGCAACATGTTGGTGGGGTGGTTTGTGCCTCCCAAGGACGGTCTTTATATCTTTTTTACCAACAGTGATGATCCCTCCGACCTCTTTCTGAGTACTGATGATGATCCGGCCAATAAGTTGCTCATTGCACGCGAGTCCGGTTGGTCCAACGCCCGAAGCTGGGTGTCGGTCGGCGGAGGAAGCAATGTTGATGACAAGCGTTCCGATGGTTTCTTTGACTCGGAATGGCCCACTTACGACATCGAGCTTGAGGGGGGTAAAAGATATTACCTTGAATCGATCCATACCGAAGGTGGCGGTGGTGACAGCGTGGCTGCCACGGTCGTCGGGTCCTTGGATCCCGATCCCGCCGACGGGGATGCCCCCACGTTGACGGGATCCTTGATCGGGACTTATGTGGATCCCAATAACGCCTCCATCACGGTTTCCAAGCATCCCGCCAGCAGGGATGTGACCGAGGGTACGGGTACGGTTTTGAGTATTGCAGCATCAGGTACTTCAGCCTACGGCCCCAACGTTCTGGCCTGGAAATGGCAGCAGGCAGCAGCAGGTAGCTCTGATTTTACCGATATCGAGGGGGAAACAGAGGAAACTTACGAGACCCCTGTCTTGGCGACTGCTGACAATGGCATTCAGTATCGTGTTGTTTTCACGGTACCAAGCCTGGAGGTCATCAGCGAGGTTGCCACCATCAGTGTGGTCGCGGATACCACCCCCGCCAAGGTTTCTACCGTGGCAGCGAAATCGACCAATGCCTTGGTGGTACGTTTTGATGAGGGGGTGGATGCCACCTCAGGAAGCGTCGCCGGCAACTACAGCTTGTCCGATGGTGTCTCCGTTACCAGTGCAAGTGCAAACGGCAGTAATACGGTGTTGCTTGATACCTCGGACCTGGTGCCAAGTTCCGAGTATACCCTTGCGGTAACCAATGTGAAGGACCTCTATGGAAATGCCATCGACAATGCCAGCTATACGTTCATTGTCGAAATCGTGACTTATGGTGAGATCATCCAGTCCGATGGACCGATTGCCTACTATCGTTTCAATGAGGAAAGTGGTCAGGTAGCCACCAACTATGGTTCCCTGGGCACGGATGCCGATGGCCTCTGGATGTCTGGCAATGGCCCCGATGATTCCGTGGAGGTGGACCTTGTCAATG
>JAAZXX010000386.1 GCA_014239995.1 Verrucomicrobiia bacterium | reverse complement strand
CTACCAGTTCCAGCTGGAAAACATCCTTGAAAATGGGCAGGCACCCTCGGGCCGCCTACAGAGACACCTGCGTGCCTGCAATTGCTGCTTTGGTCATTACCACGATCAAAAGGCATTGATTGGCAGTTTGCGTGAGCAAGCCATGCGGCAACAGGAGCCTCATGTCCCCAACCTGGTGCCGTACGTCATGAAAAACGTCAGGGACCTTTCCGCAGAGGACAGAGCGACTGAGCTAAAACAGCCAGAATCCCACTGGGCCGGGTGGGCAGTACCTGCAGCCACCGTCTGCCTGGTTTTCGCAATGGTCAGCATGATCCATAGATCCTCCCTGACCGAACAGCCCAAGGTCGAAAAGGCACCTTGGCTGGGGCTCTCCACGGCGGCACTGGTGCAGCAAACCACGGGCCAGTCCGTGAGACAATGGGGGCAGCAACTCGATCAGCCGCTCCTGGAGGAGTGGCAGTTGTTGAAACAGCATGCCGTGGTGGCCTCGGATGGCTTGGCCGAAACGTTTCTTCCGGGAAAATTTTACACCCTTTACAAAGCCAGCGACGAGCCCCAACGTTAGGGCACATGCCCGAGTATGTGATCCAGACAGAAGGATTGACAAAGCGTTTCGGCCCCCAGAGGGCTCTGGACGCGGTTTCAGTGGCAATTCCTCCCGGGCCGATCGGTCTCTTGGGTCCCAACGGAGCTGGAAAAAGCACCTTCATGAAATGCCTGCTCCAGCTCATGCCCTCGACCAGCGGCAAGGCACAGGTCCTCGGGATGGAAGTGGGGCGTGTGGGCCGCGAAATCCGGACGCGCGTGGGCTACACCCCCGAGCAGGATTGCCATATTCCGGGCATGCTCGGTTGTGAGTATGTCGCCTACTGCGCCCAGCTTTCCGGGCTTCCCTACCAGGCAGCGCGACAGCGCGCCCATGAGATGCTTGATTTTGTTGGGATGGGACAGGAGCGTTACCGAAAAATCGACACCTATTCCACCGGCATGCGGCAACGCCTCAAGCTGGCCCAGGCCATCGTGCATGATCCGGAGATCATCTTCCTTGATGAACCAACCAATGGGCTGGATCCCAATGGACGAGAACAGATCCTGGACCTGATCCGGAGCCTGTGGTTGGAACACGGTATCAGTGTGGTGCTGTCCTCCCATCTTTTGAACGATGTGCAACGCATCTGTGACCAGATCGTCATCATTGCCTTGGGCAAGGTGCTGGAGCATGACACCATCGCCAACCTGACGGCGCGACGCAGCGGTGCTGCCGAGGTGGTCGTTGCCAGAGACCAGGATCAGGTCCATGCGCTCTTCAAACGGCAGGGTTGGCAATCAGAGCAACTGCCCAACGGGCATATCAAAGTGGAGCATGCGTCTCTGGAGATCAATCCTATCCTGGAGATCCTGCATGCAGCACATATCACCCCCCTCGAAATCCTTCCCAGCCCGAACGCCCTTGAGGAATTATTCGTTCAGGCCCTGAACACCGCCCATGAGTCTGTATCGTAGTGCATACCAACGATGGAAAGGTGAGCACCTCGGCATCTGGTATCGCCGCTTTGCCATCGCAGCCAATGGGTTCCAGAATGCCTGGGCTAACAAGTGGGTCCGCAACATCGTCATGGCTGCGTGGCTGTTCTGCCTGGTGCAGACCGCACTCCTTTTCGGCATCGGGCAGCTCCTGGTCAAGGACAGCGTGATCTACACATTGGTTGAGCAATTACAACCGCAACTGCAGACCCTGGCCAATGGCCTGATGTCCTGGATCGTGGCACATCCCGAGATCTCGGTTCGCAGCACCTACAGCTTCCTGTTCTACTTCTTTGCGGGATGGTTCAAGGTATTTTCCCTGATCCTGATTGCATTGATCATCCCAGCCCTGATTTCCAGGGACCTGGCAAGCAAGGCCATCATCATCTACAGTTCCCGGGCGATCAGTCGTGTGGATTATTTTCTGGGCAAGTTCATGACGGTGTTTGCTCTACTGAGCGTGGCCTGGCTCCTTCCCGTGTGCACGGCCTGGCTGCTGGGGGGACTTCTGGCCCCCGACTGGTCCTTTCTATGGCATTCCCGCATGGCTCTCTTCAAGTCCGCCACCTACATCACAGCCGCAATCGGGTTTTTAAGCCTGCTGGCCATGGGTGTCTCGGCGCTCTCAATGAAGGAGAAATCTGCCACCGTCTACTGGGTGGTCCTCTGGGTGCTTGGAAACGTCATCAGCAACATTGGACGTCAAACCGAACCCTGGCTGCGTCATCTCAGCTTTAATTACAACCTCGAGCAACTGGCCCTGAAGTTGTTTCAACCCAGGGTGGAACTCACCCTGCTTCAGGAGAACGTTCCAGTGATTGGGAATCTTCTGCGGGGTGTGCGCGTCGAACGTTTTCCAATGTTTCAGGATCCTCATTTCAACGGTGCGGTGATCGCCTGCCTGGCCATGACCATCCTCGCCATCCTTATCCTTCACATGAAAGTCAAACCGGAATGAGCACTCCCATCATTCAGGGAATCAACTTGAGCCGCTGGTATGGGGTGGTGATGGGTCTGAACAATATCGATTTCGAGATCCGCCCCGGCATCACGGGACTGGTCGGCCCCAACGGCGCCGGCAAGAGCACTCTCATCCAGTTGATCACCGGCCAGTTGCAACCCAGTTCCGGTCGCGTGCGGGTCTTCGGGAAGGCCCCATGGAACCATCCCCCCACCCTGCGGCGCATCGGTTACTGCCCGGAACGCGAATCCCTCCCCGAGCAACTCAAGCCCCTTGACTGGCTCAAGGGGCTGGGACAGGTCTCAGGCATACCAGCCTCTGCATTTCCAAAGCTGGCCCAACAGCTCCTGCACCAAGTCAAGCTTGCTGAGTCGCACTGGGGAAAACGACTTGGACAGTATTCAAAAGGCATGCGCCAGCGCGTCAAACTTGCCCAGGCACTGATGCATGCGCCGGATTTATTGATCTTGGATGAGCCGATGAACGGGCTGGACCCCATGGCACGTCAGGAAGTGGGAGAGATCCTCAGCGCCTTGTCCAGGGAAGGGGTCGACATCCTTATCTCCAGCCATATCCTTACCGAGCTGGAATCCCTCTGCAAAAACATCCTCATCATGAACTGGGGGCGTGTGATTGCCTCCGGTGCCAAGGACGAGATACGATCAGACCTGAGCCAGTGGGCCGAGGAACTGGTGGTGCGGTGCGATCATCCCGGCAAACTGGCGAGCATCCTCTTCAGCGAGGATCTCCTGCTGGGATTCGACATCCAGGCCTCGGAAGACAAGCTGGCATTCCGCATCAAGGATCCGGGCATCTTTTATCAACGATGGGGTGATCTTCTCCAGAGTTCAGGGCTTAAAATCTACGAAATCAAGAGCAAGAGCCAGTCACTGCACCAAATCTTCAACAAGGTCACCGCATAGAAACCATGCACCCGGAACCCTCATTGGAGTTGATCTCAAGGCAAGCCTCAGCAAGGCCCAATTTCCCTGCCACCCTGGCCGGCATATGGAGATTGACCTGGAAATCACAACTCACCTGGAAAAAGATCTACGGTATTCTGGCAAACGTATTGGGTCTGCCGATCCTGTGCTTTTTTGCCTTCGGGGGGCTTGCTTCCAAACCCTTCTACCTGTTCACCGTCGATTTCTACCTGCTGCTGGCCCTGCCGGTCCTGTGCCTGACGGCCTTCGGAAGCATGGTACGCGATGAACTACAGGAAGACACGGTATGCTTCCTCCTGACCCGACCTGTCAAGCGGTGGCAGTTTTTCATCAGCAAATACCTGTGTCATCTTCTCTGGACCCAGATCACGGTCGTCCTCACCTTGACCGCATTTGCCGTGGCAGGGGCACTGCGAAACGTGCCACAAATATTCGACCTGATGCTGACGCTGCTCATCATCCAGTTTCCGGCGACCATGGCCTACGGCGCCATCAGTTCCCTGATGGGATTGATGACCAGGAAATACCTGGTCCTGGGCCTTATTTACGGCTTTGTGGTGGAATTCGGCATCGGACAAATTCCAACCAACATCAATACCCTGGCCATGACCAACCACCTCAAGAGCCTCATGGCCCACTTTGGGCCGCTCGCTGAATACCTGAACCGCGACCCGGGCAATATCGCGACCGCTCTCACGGCCCTGGTCATCACCAGCCTGATTTTTGCAGGCATCAGTGCCTTTGTTTTCAACATCCGGGAATACAGCACCTCGGATGAGATGGCTCGCTAGTCTCCATGGGACGCGCTGAGCAAGGCCTTGCCAAACCTTTTCAGATTCCGGGTTGCCAATGTCCTGATTGGTGCCAAGTTGCCGGGTGAACATGGATACAAGCGGACCGATCATCTTGTGGTTTCGCAGGGACCTGCGCCTTGCGGACCATCCAGCCCTGACA
>JAAZXX010000385.1 GCA_014239995.1 Verrucomicrobiia bacterium | reverse complement strand
AAATCACCGTTAACCTCTTGACAATTATCTGTTTCTTGGCAGCGGGGTTGACAGATATTGCCATCGCCAGAATGGAACAGGAAACCATCCAGACAGATACAGATTCATTTATTCTGCGTTTGGTCATTCTCGGCACCATGTCGTTATGGTGTTACGGATTTCAAACCCTTTTTGACAAGCAGCGTAAAGTCGAGGATGAGGCCCATGAGTTCCAGATACGTCAGGAACAGCTCCAGGCAACGGGACGACTGGCAGCTGAAATTGCGCATCAATTAAAAAACCCGCTGGGAATCATCAATAACGCCGCCTTCACACTCCAACGCACTGTCAAGGAAGGCAAAACCATCACCCAGCAAATCCACCTGATACGCGAGGAGGTCCATCGCTCCGACAGAATCATTACTGACCTGATGGGTTTTGCCCAGCTTGCCGAGGGCTCTATCGAACCCCTGAACATTTCAGAGCAGCTCGATGAAGCCATTACGCAGGTTTTTCCGGACGCTGTCGCTTTTGATGTCGAGATACAGCGCGATTACGCCTTTGCACTTCCCAAGGTTTTCATGCAAAAAGGACATTTTAATGAGATTGTGGTCAATATTCTTCAGAATGCACGCGAAGCAATAAACGGAAAAGGTAAAATAAATGTAAGCACTTTCCCTGCAGAGGGTTACTCTATAGCTCTAACTTTGGAAGATAATGGTCCAGGCATGTCCCAAGATCTACTTGATCAGGTTTTCGAACCCTATTTTACAACCAAGGAAAAGGGTACTGGACTGGGGTTGGCCATCGTGAAGCACAATGTTGAAATATACGGAGGGCATCTCAAGGTCGAATCACAGCTTGGCGAAGGCACTAGGTTCATACTACAGTTTCCCGCCAGAACGCTGATGAAACTGCAACAATAACGAAGCATGAAGAAGGATCTTCCCCCCATACTTATCGTTGATGACGAAAAAAACATGCGGCTCTCTCTCGAGACGGTCATGCAAAGTGAAGGCTACGGTATTCTCGCTGTTGAATCTGCAGAAAAAGCCATTAAAACACTTGAAACCGAGTCCTGTTTCCTTGTCATCACTGACGCGCGCCTCGGCGGCATGAGTGGTTACGAATTCCTGAAGGAGATGCAGAAGCGCAAACCCGATCTTCCCATACTCATGATCACTGCCTATGCCACCCCAAAATTGGCTGTGGAAGCGATTAAATCAGGGGCAATTGATTATCTTGCCAAACCTTTTGCTCCTGAGGAGTTGCTGCATGCGGTGGCACGCTGCGCAGAACGCCATGCATTGATCCAGGAAAATCTGGCTCTGAAAAATGCAAAGCAACCTGCCTTTGGCTTGGACTCAATCCTAGGTGAATCAACCCGTATCGAGGCTGTAAGAGACTTGATCAAGACGGTGGCACCCACAGGGGCCACGGTACTCATTCTAGGGGAAAGCGGCACAGGGAAGGAGCTTATTGCAGGCGCCATCCATTGCCTGAGCACAAGGTGTGAGGAAAGTTACACCCGTATCAACTGCGCTGCCATCCCGGACCAGCTTCTTGAAAGCGAGTTATTCGGGCATGAAAAAGGTGCTTTCACGGGGGCAGTGCGCAATAAGGTGGTACGCATGGAAGAAGCGGATGGAGGAACTGTCTTTCTTGACGAAATTGGAGATATGAGCCGCCCACTGCAAGCCAAACTACTTCGATTTCTTGAAGATGGCAGCTTCACTCGAGTGGGAGGAAACCAGGAACTCAAGGTGGATGTTCGGTTGATCGCGGCCACCAACCGGGATATCGTCAGCGCCATTCGTGCCAACCATTTCCGGGAGGATTTATTTCACAGGCTCAACGTCGTCCAATTCACACCCCCTGCCCTCAGGGAACGCGATTCGGACATAAGCATCCTTGCAAAACATTTCTTGAAGTACTTCGCATTGTCCATGAACAAAGATGCCCGGAAACTTAGCTCTGATGCTGAAAAACTCCTTCAATCGCATCATTGGCCAGGTAACGTAAGGGAACTTAGAAATGTCATTGAACGTGCAGTCATCCTCGAATCAACGGAAGAAATTCAAGCGTCCAGCCTTCCAGACTTCAAGTTGGAATCACGCCTTGGCACCGTAGATTATACGCCCATTGCAAGCCACGCATCTCTTGACGAACAGATGAGCCAATACGAGAGAGATCTGATTTTAAAAACACTTTCAGAGGCCGATTTCAACCTGAAAGCGGCCGCTGAAGCCTTGCACATGGAACCCCATTCTCTCCACTACCGTATGCATCAATTGAAGATTGAAGTGGATCAAGAATGACATTTTTTGATTCAAATCTCGCTATCTTGACATATAGATGTTAAAAATCTTCACAATGCTTGAGTTCAAGCCAGTGCATATCCTTGCGCAGTCAGACCCACACCGAACAGGGTCATCCTTACCCACTCCTGAGCAGACTACGGGAGAAATCAGATGGTTTGACGACATGGCCATCGTCGCCGGGGCCGGTTTGTTACTCATGGTCGCATTGATGGCCTGGGCAAAATTTTTCAGAAACTCTTCACGCCGGCAATCAGACAACAAAAGTTTCCTCCGAAGCGTACCCAAGGCATCATCTCTCTCAGATCCCCTCACTGAAGCTGATCGCAGAAGAAAAAAACGGCGCAGAAAACGAAAAGATCATCGTCCGCGCAACCCAACATTGGAAGAAACAGGGGGGCTTCCTGATTTGAAGAAGGAAGACCATACAGTTGGCTAAAACCTGATGAGTGGAGTTAAAGTCAGCGAAAAAGTCACCCGCAAAAGTGCCTCCAATCTGGCACCAGCTTTTGCACTTTTGCCAGATCAGAAGCGTCAAGCTATGTGCGCCCTCTATGCCTTTTGCCGAGAGGTGGATGATGTTGCTGACAATGAGGACATTCCAGCCCAGGAACGGAAAAAAGAGCTGAAAAACTGGCGCCAAGACATCCGTGATGCCTGTGAAAATAAGAACGTGACCAAACCGATTGTTCGCGAACTCAAACCTTTCATTCAGCAGTTCCACCTGCCATGCAAACATTTCGAGGCGCTTATTGACGGGATGGAAATGGATCTTTCCAAGAACCGTTATGACACCTGGGACGAACTCGCCAACTACTGTTACCATGTTGCATCAGTGGTTGGGTTGTTAAGCCTTAAAGTGTTTGAATGTTCCCACTCCAATATTCCAACCTATGGCTATCACCTGGGGCAGGCACTACAGCTAACGAATATTCTGAGGGACATCCATTCAGATGCAGCAAAGAACCGTATCTATGTTCCGCGGGAATTACTGGACAAGCACGGTGTAAGTGAAGCTGACATATTGAGTGGAAAGTTTTCCATACAGTTTCGAAAAGTAGCACAAGAGTTAGCAGAGAGGGCAAAATATCATTATCAACAAACCAGCGAACACGTCCCATCAGAGGAGCGCAGTGCCATGGTGGCTTCCGAAATGATGGCTGCGGTTTATTGGAGGATACTGAGAAAAATTGAGAAACAGGACTTTCAAGTGCTTCGCAAGGATAAGACAAAGTTGTCCAAATTCCAGAAACTCACTTTGATTGCAAGAAGTTTCCTGCGCCACTGGTTACGTGTCGGTCATTCAGACTACGGATGAAGATATGCACCATTTCGTTGCCTATAAATTAAAAGGGGCTTGTTCATCGCACGAGAAACTGGAAGCTCTCAGGTGGCATCTTACGAGTGGGATAAATAAGATAGGCCGTTTGCCTTGATGCCCTCCATGCACGTTTGAAATGTTTCAACGGATAAGTGAGGCGTACTTGCGGACAACACGCTGGATCATTTAGGATGGGGTTTCCATCCATATCGAACCCTGTAACCACCACCAAATGTCCGTCATTGCTTCCCTTTTGTTGTTTTCCCTTGAGCAAGTCATAGGAGACCGATACCACAACCGGAATACCATCCACCACCCATTCCACCAACTCCTCCAAGCTGTTCAAGCGCGCAACGAAAGCGCGCATCCCTGGGTGGCTTCCTGCAAAGGCCACATTGAAGGACCAGTTACCGGTTCCGGGCCACCCCGGATCAAAGACAAAAGCAGCAGTCCTGGGTACAGAAAATTGGAGGTCGGGCCGATTCAGTTTCCTCGACCAGTAGCTCAAAATCATGGCCACCGAAGTCGGACTGCACCATACATTACCACCGGGGTAGTCCATTTGACAGAGCTGAGGCACATTCAAATCAGAGACTACAGGGGAAATAAACATTTCCTCTTCATAGTCCTCAGTCCGTGGACCAGAAAGACAGAGACCAAAAAAAGTCAGTTCAGGTTGCTGGGAGACAGTGTGAGGCCATATCGTTAAAACGACGTCGCAAACCAGGGGTCTTTTTTGAAAAACCAATGTGTCCGTATAAACCACACCG
>JAAZXX010000384.1 GCA_014239995.1 Verrucomicrobiia bacterium | reverse complement strand
TGACAATGATCTTTGAAAATTTTTCATCACCGTAGATGGCTTGATGTTTGCCTGGCCGTGCCTTGGCTCCATACCATTTTCGCATCAGGCTTTTTCTGAGAATGTCATCGATAAGCGTGCTTTTACCTGAGCCGCTGACGCCCGTCACACAGGTCATCAGTCCCAGAGGAATACGGACATCGATATCCTTCAAATTGTTTTCAGCCGCTCCCTTGATGGTCAGCCACCCCTTGTCTGGTGTAGGGGCGATTCGATGTGCAGGTACATCGATGGAATAGGTTCCCGAGAGGTATTTACCGGTGTATGAGGCTTTGGATTCAATGATATCCTTGAGCGTTCCTTGGGCGACAATCTCGCCGCCATGGATACCAGCACCCGGTCCCATATCAACAACAAAGTCCGCACGTCGAATGGTGTCTTCATCATGTTCCACGACAAGCACCGAATTTCCAAGATCACGCAGCCTGATCAATGTTTCCAGCAGACGATCATTGTCACGCTGGTGCAGGCCAATACTCGGTTCATCAAGGATGTAGAGTACCCCAACCAGGCCGCCACCTATCTGTGTGGCCAGACGAATGCGCTGGGCTTCACCGCCACTGAGGGTTCCACTCTCGCGGTCGAGGCTCAAATAACCCAGCCCAACTTCTGAGAGAAACTTAAGTCGAGAAAGGATCTCACGCACCAGGTCACCAGCCACCTGGGTTTGAAAGGCGTCCAGGGTCAAGCCATCAAAGAAACGACGGGCTTGATCAATGGTGAGATGGCAGACATCCATGATGGAAAAACCGGGGATCTTCTGAAAAACAAGTTTCTTGAGCCCCATAGGCCGAATGAGATCAAGATCACCCAGCGTCGCTGCCAGGACCTCGGGTCGGAGTCGAAGCCCCTGACAGGCCTCGCATGCAACAGGACTCATGAACCCCTTGAGGCGGTTTCGTGAAGTCTCACTTTCACTCTCTTCGAATTGACGCTCCATTGAGGGAATCACGCCCTCAAATGTGCGACTGGATACACGACGTGAGCCCATTTTACCTGTGTGGAAGTCAATGAGTTCGTCTCCGGAACCATATAACAGAGCCTCATGGAAAGACGGTTTCAGGTTTTTATAAGGTGCCTCCATGCTCTGGTGATAGTGAGCCGCCAGGTCCTTGAGCATACCAAGGTGAACCGCAATCTGGGATTTCGGCACTTTGTGCCAGGATGCGACAGCTCCATCTTCAAGCGATTTCTTTCGATCTGGAATAATGAGATCAAGGTCAAATTCCATTTGCTGCCCCAATCCGTGACATGACTCACAGGCGCCGCAGAGGGAATTGAAGGAAAAATGCTTGGCCTCAAGCCGCTCGAAAGTCTTTCCGGTCTCAGGACTGTAAAGGCGATTGGAGCGCGTCCATTCCTCCCAGATTTCAGCATCGCGATCTTCTGGCTTCTGGCAAAGAATCAGCAGGACACCCTCTCCCCATCGAAGAGCTGTTTCCACGGAGTCTGCCAGACGTATCCGGACCTTGTCCTGAACCAGCAAGCGATCTACGACCACATCCAGTTTGGATCCCTGGGAGGTAGTTCGACTCAAAACTTCCTGGGGCATGGCGCCCATTTCATAAAAATCGCCATCAATACGGGCCCTCACGAAGCCTTCACGCGCCAGACGATCGACAACTTTCTCCAAGCTCTCATCCCCATGGCAGGCGATGGGGGACAGCAGCATGACACGCGTACGCTCAGGCAGACACATCACCTCATCCACAATGTCGGAGGTCGTTTGCTGAGAAATGGGCTGAAAGGTTTCCGGGCAATGGGGTTGAGCCACGTTGGAAAACAACAAACGAAGGTAGTCGTATATTTCGGTGGTTGTTGCTATGATGGATCTTGGGTTGGCAGCAGAACCTCGCTGTTCGATGGCAATAGCCGGAGAGAGCCCCTCGATATAATCCACATTGGGCTGTTGCATCTTATCCAGAAACTGGCGTGCGTAGGATGAAAGCGACTCGACATACTTGCGTCGCCCCTCGGCAAAGATGGTATCGAATGCGAGGGACGATTTACCGGAGCCACTCAAACCGGTAAAAACCACCAAACGGTTCCTTGGAATGTTCAATGAGACATTCTTGAGATTGTGCTCCTTGGCACCACCAATACGTATCCATTCCTGCCCCATAACCTTAATGAACGCTCATTCGAAGTTGATCCATGGTAGCCTTGGAAGCCGTGTTCCGCAAGGCACTGTATAACTCATCACCGAGCATGTGAGTTTACCCATCCATGTTGCGAATCATACAAAGAAAATTCCGGCGTGCAGGCATCGTTCATTCCTCGACTGTCTTCAGGTTAGCATCCGGATCGATTTCAAGGTCAAAACGACGAAAACGCACCTGGACAGGGCCACCGGAATGAACCTGAAAGGCAATAAAACCCTGCAGCGCACCCTCTGGATCCTTCAGATCAACGCACTGAACCCCGTTGACTGCTGTCTTTATTTGGTGATTCACGGCAAGGATTTCATATTGATTCCATTCCCCTTTTCGAACGTGCTGGTCAGCGGTTTTATCCCACAGCAAGCCACGACCGAGTTCCTCATAAAGTTTCCCCCACCACCCCTCACCGATATCTGCCTGATAGCCTTTGACCTCTCCATGCTCGGCATGCTGACTGCGAAATTGGATACCACTATTCTCACCATCTGGCGAAAGTTTGACCTCGAGAATGAGTCTGAAGTTTCTGAAAACCATTTCATTTACCAGGAAGGCATTGTGTTTGAGCCCAATGGTAGTTTCTCCAACGATCTCTCCATTTTCAACACTCCAAACCAACGGGTCCCCCACCCAACCGTTCAAGTCACGACCGTTAAAAAAAAGATCCCGGGTATCCTTACTGGCAGGCAACGGAGCCTGGGCAGGTTGCCTCAGGTAATAGAGTAAATCCCTGATCTCCTGATCCGTGAAAGGCAGCAGCAAACCCTCAGGCATCATTGACAACTCGCCTTGATGCTCCGACTCAATGATATCATTGGCCACAAGCATTGTTTCAGTGGCCGTCGTGACTTTCAATGCGTCACCCTGCCGTTCCTTTACAATGCCCGTGATAACACGGCCATCGGTTGTTTCAATTTCCGTGCTGCGATAATCATGAGGAATCACCGCATTGGGGTCCACGATGTTCTGTAGAAGATAATCCAGATTGCTCCGGTCGGAACCGGTAATGTCTGGGCCAACTGCCCCCCCCGTGCCAAATAAGACATGGCATTGCTGGCAGGCACGAACGAACACAGCTCGCCCCTCCATCGCATTACCAGGGGTGGATCCACCCGCGTAATAAATGCGTTTGTATGCGTCAATCTGGACTTGTTTATCAACTGAAATTTCACGAAAAGATCCCCAGATTTCCTCGAGTTTATCATGGATACGAGGGTAATTGAGGTTACGCAACTCACGCACTAGAGCAGCCGATAAATCCCGCCGAGGAACCAATCCCTCCTCGACAGCCTCAAGGAAACTCAGGGCATAATCGACACGGGAGGCCAGGACGCTCAAGGCACTCTGCCGATCAGAAGTGGAAAGCGTCGCATAAAGCTCCAGAAGGGCTTTGGGGATTCCAGGTTCATGGTATCGGGCCAGGTAGGGAATGATCTCAGACCGCAGCGTCTTGTCCCGGACCAAGTCCAGCAGGATCGAGGGGAGCTGGGTATCCCTGGCCTGGACAAGGGCCTTCAGGGCATTCAACCGCTCAGGAATCCCACCCTTGGTATCTACCAAAACGGCATGGAGCATTGAGCGGGCCTTCTGGCTTCCAAACGTCAGCGAAAGTGAACGGATCAGAGTGCGCACTTCAGCGCTCGGACTCCTACCAAGTCGACTCTCAACGGAAACCCATCCACTTGGCATTGCCACTTGAGAACGACCCTGCAAGGCCTGACTGATGCCGCGCAATACGTCCAACTGCAGGGGGGTGTCCTCACTCTGATTTAACAAATGGATCAGAGGTGATAAGGACTGGAAATTTGAGGTGACAGCACCATGCAGCGTGAAGTTAATCAACAAATGGGCCAGGATAAAGCATTTGAATATGGGCAAGTGATATGGATTCATGGGCTGGTGTTTCAAAGAAGTTTAATGGGCTTCCACCAGTGCACCGGTCGTCATACGCCTTGCAATATATTGACGCAGGATTGGTATCCGCGAGGCCTGGAGCAATGCAAGTCCCAGCTCCTGATCTACGCCCACCACGGGCTCCATTGCATACCAGTACATCAAGGGCAAGTTGTGATCTCCAGCATCTTCTGTATGGGCAATCAAGGACTTCAAGACAGGAAACCGTTCCTGGACCGGCGTGCGCTGCAGCGCTGAGGCGATGTAAAGACGCACAAAAGCTGAAGGCTCACTTGAAGCC
>JAAZXX010000383.1 GCA_014239995.1 Verrucomicrobiia bacterium | reverse complement strand
GAGAGGCGGTGGGCGATGCAGACAACAGTGCGTTCCTGTGCCAGTTGATCAATCGCGGTTTGAACCTCGGATTCGGAAGCGGAATCCAGTGCTGCAGTAGCCTCATCCAATACAAGGATGGGAGCGTTGCGGACAAAGGCACGTGCAATGGAAATACGTTGTCGTTGCCCCCCGGACAGGGAAGTTCCTCGTTCCCCGAGCAGGGTGTCATAGCCCTGCGGTAAGGCTTGAATAAATCCGTCAGCATGGGCATCCCGAGCGGCCTGAAGGATCTCATCAGGGCTTGAGTCCTCTCGCCCGCAACCAATATTTTCCATGACGCTTTGATCGAAGACCACGACGTCCTGACTGACGAGCGCCATGCCTTGACGCAGTTCCTTTTGTCGAACCTGACGGAAGTCAATTCCATCGACTGAAATCCTTCCTTCAGTGGGATCGAAAAAGCGAAAAATAAGATTGATCAGTGTACTCTTGCCTGAACCGCTTTCGCCAGCGATTCCCAACTTTTGACCGCATGGGATACTGAGGTTCAGACCATGAATCACGGGCGTCTGATCATAGGAGAAGGAGACATCTTCAAAATCAATTGACTGTGAAAAAACATTCAATCTGGAAGGCGATGTGGGTTCCGTTACAGTGGGTTTTTCTTCGATGACCCGGACAAGGCGATCCACCCCGACGCTTGTTTTTTCGATGAGAACATGGAGGTTGGCGAGCTTTTTGACTGGGGAATAAAAAGTAGCCAAACCCGCAAAAAAAACAACCATGTCTGACATGCTGCGCTGAGTTGCTACCACAAAAAGAATCAAACCTCCCATGGCTGAAACTCCCATGAATTCCACAATGGGACCGACTTTCTCCTGGGATCGGATGGTTTTCATGGTATGCCCAAATAATCGACGAGAAAGCATGCCGAATCGGGTGGTCTGCAATGTTTCCAGGCCATAGGCTTTGACCACTCGGATGGATTGCAACATCTCCACGATCAGACTGGATTGTGTGACGGTGGTTTCCACTGCCTTTCGGCTCGCTTTACGAGCTTTTTTTCCGAATACAAGGATCGCAATCAGAATAAAAGGGAGCACCAGAAACAGTGTCATGGTCAACTGCCAATCGAGAATAAGCAGTACTAAAAACACTGAAAGAATCGTCATTGGGCAAGTGATACTGTTGCGTACACCTGAGCTGAGACAGGTTTGAAGCATGGTAGTATCCCCATTGATACGTGTCAGCATATCGCCCATTTTCGCGCGGTTGAAGTAGTCCAGGGAAAGTCCGCTCAGCGTGTTGAAAACCTTGATGCGAAGGTCGTTTACAACCCTTTCACCGACCCAGCTGATACCATATTTTGAAAGGAATTCCATACTTCCCCTAAAACCCGCAACCAAGGGGACAAGTAAACATGCACCGATCATATGCTTTACGGTCAAGGGTTCTCCAAACCCTGGTAACCATTGTTGAGTGATGCTGTCCGAATATGCCTGAATGGACGCTTTACGGTCATTGAACCTGTCGATTAAATTTAAGGCAGTGCCTTGTCTTTTTGACGTATTCAGGCCTGGATTCTCTTCTATGGAACGCTCGACGACGGATGCTGGTTCGAGTCGGTGAAGCACGGCTTTTATCGTCCAAAGCACCATGCCATTCGAAAGACCAAAACAGAGCGCGGCTATGACCGATAGCCACAACCGAGTTCGGTAAGGTGCCAGGAAAGGCCAACTGAATCTCAGAATGGAAAGTGCTTTTGCCAATTCGTTTATTACATCTCAAATGACGCGTAGAATACAATCGCTAACATGACAGATCCTCAAAACCGGTCTGGGAAGTGTCCGGTCACTTCCTGCTGTTTTTCTTACTCCCGGCAAGGCTTCATCAGAACCAAAGCTTCCCCGAAAAGCAATAGATGAATTGGGAAAAATCATAACCCATCCTGCTTATCCTTACATGGACGCATCCATTCACCTGCGTTTATCGTTGAGTTTTAACATGGTTTGCATACTTTAACACTTCCTACGTTCATAAACTCAGCCCATGCATCCTTCATCCGCCGTTACAGAAGTCATCCGTAGAAGACGCACCATCAAACCAAATATGATGGATCCTGTCCGTGGTATCCCAAAAGAGCTGGTGGAGGAACTCCTCGAAAATGCAAACTGGGCACCAAGCCATGGCTTAACGGAACCATGGAGATTCATCATATTTCAAGGAGCATCACGCAAGTCACTCGCAAATACCTTACAGGGACTTTACAAGGAACATACTTCCCCGGATGATTTTCGCCCAGGGAAGGTGGATCAACTGGGACAGCGTCCCATGCAGGCTCCCATGGTCATCGCCATCGCCATGCGGCGTGGTGATCGTCCCAAAATTCCAGAAATCGAGGAAATCGAAGCCGTTGCATGTGCGGTGCAAAACATGCATCTGTCAGCCACCTCCCAAGGGCTTGGCGCTTTCTGGTCAACGCCCGGCGTATTGGAAACCGGAGGCATGCTCAGTTTTTTAGGCCTGCGCGACATCGACCGTTGCCTGGGTTTGCTTTATTTAGGGTGGCCCAAGGTCGGCACCACATGGCCTCAAGGAAAGCGAAAACCTGTCGCGCAAAAAGTGCAATGGTTCTGAAAATTCCCCAAGTCTGGGAAGCGATGATGAGCAAGTGCCGCAAACGCCAAAGGCATGGATGAAAGACTGGTTACTTGCTTGGCTTGGGACTGGAAGCTGAAAGTGCCAATATGACCTGCTCTATTACCTTTTTTTGAACCACCCCCTGAAACTGCTTATGGATACGTCCTTCTGTGTCGATCACGAAGGTCTGGGGTATGCCACTGAAATTCCCGTAGTCACTTACCATTTGACTATTACCCATTACAACAGGGTAGTTCAGTTTTTGTGTTCGAACGTAGCGTTTGACAGGACCAAGACCTGTATCAAGTGAAACCCCAATAAAAACGACGTTCCTGTCTTTGTATGCCTCATGTAATGACATGAAATCCGGTATTTCAGCACGACAGGGAGGGCACCATGTGGTCCAGAAATTCAAGACGATTATTTTGCCCTTCAAGCCATCGAGTTTTTGAGTTTTCCCAGCAAGGTCCGTCAACTCCCATGCTGGGGCTTTCTTGCCGACCTGCTCCCAACGCTCGGCTCCGTTGGCATTATTCCCGGAGCCAAGGCAAAGAAACAACAAGGCAAGCATGCATGGGTAAGGAATTGAATTGATATCTGAGTCTCGCATAGAGCCTGCAGAAAGCTTGACATGGCCGCTAAGAAAAACCAGAGGAATATGCACGACTGGAAAAACCAATGGTTTGGCATGTTTGGAACTCAATTCATTATTGTTCCCAATTCTTGTCTTGTGATCCAGACCTCAAAAAGGGATAAACGGCGCTGTGATACCTGCGGACTTTCATGCCTTTTATCAATTCCAATATGAGCATCGTTGGCCTGGCTTGTTTGAAGCCATGCAGACTTCGGGGCCGCGTTGCCACCGTATGAATGTCTTTGCAGACATGCGCTCTGCATCTGCAAGGCTGATGCAGAAGGCGACTGAAATCCCCGGTTTGAGGGGGTGTTATCTTCCTGAACAAACCGTAGAACCCACCCTGCAAATGAATCAATTATTTGATTTTTACTGCATGGACCCTGCCTCAGTGCTGCCTGCCATGGCCTTGGAAACCAAACCGGGTGATCGCGTTTTGGACATGTGCGCTGCTCCTGGCGGGAAGAGCCTGATCCTTGCCGAGGCACTCGCTCAAGGCGGACGCATGGTTGTAAACGAATGGAGTCGCCAACGCAATGCAAGGCTCCGCCATGTCCTTAAGTCTTATCTACCTGAATTCATACACAGGCAAATACAGGTAACTACCCGAGATGCTTCAAGATGGGGTCTGCACGAACCCAATACCTACGATCGGGTTCTGCTGGATGCCCCATGTTCCTCTGAGCGACACCTGATTCATCGAGAGAAAGCCATCAGGCAATGGAAAACAAGCCGTTCAAAACATCTTGCAAGGCGTCAATTTCCAATGATATGCGCCGCCATCATGGCGTGCAAACCCCAAGGACGCGTCGTCTACTCAACCTGTAGTCTTTCTACGTTGGAAAACGACGAAAACATTCGCAGATTGTGTCGCAGAAAAGGGGACTTATTTACCTGTCGCCGCGACTTGGATTTCCCATACGGAGAAAAAACGGAATTTGGCTGGCAAATTCTTCCGGATCATTCGCCAGGGTGGGGTCCCATGTTTTGGTCGGTTCTCGAACGACGCTGAGGACATTCATTCCCTGCATCTGGTTTATTCATCGATGCTTTGCTCCCATGATCTTCGTAAAGAGACGCTCCTCTGCCGCTCAGGCTGGCTTCCACCCTTTTTGCTCGACTCACAAAGGGGTCACTCCTC
>JAAZXX010000382.1 GCA_014239995.1 Verrucomicrobiia bacterium | reverse complement strand
GCAGAGACACCTCCCCATGGGGGCAGCCCCGGAAAACCTTCAAAAAGGAAATCCGCATTTTGGTTGTTTCATTCCTTTCTACCCTGTGGATTGATGCTGGCGGTCACAGGGTATCTAACCCATCATCTTGTGAACATGCCTCTTTTTGGGGCCATGCCGCTGGGACTGTTCCTCCTGGCGTATATTCTCGCCTTTCAAAACAAAAAGGCCCTGAAAGCCTCCTTTTGGAATCGTTTCATGCTGGGAGCATCCTGCCTGCTTTGCATGACACGCCTGGCCGATGCAACCCATCCGGTGTGGCTGGTGACCAGCATTCACCTGGCTACGTTGTTTTCCGCATGCATGGTCCTCCACACCCGCATGGCGGTTTCCAGACCCCCTACAAGATGGCTCACGCAATATTATTTTATCATGGCACTGGGCGGGGTCATGGCCGGACTCCTCCAGGTCTTTGTTTTTCCACTCATCTTTGATCGCTATTGGGAATACCCTATCCTGCTGGGCCTGGCTGCATGGACCTGTGCCTTACCACGCCCTGCAGCCTCCTTCAAGAAGCCCCTTAGCCATAATTATCTCCCCCTCCTCTGGATCTTACTGCCCGCATTGGCCGCACTTGGGGTCCGCAGCATGATCCCCACCGGTCTGAACCCTCAGGATGGAGTGACCATCGCATGGAAAGCGGGCCTGCCGACTTTGCTCCTCTGGTGGGTCATGAAAGGCAATCAACGAATCGGAGTCACAGCCCTTTGCATGCTGTTTGCCATTGCCGAGGGGAGTGAACGAGCAAATCACACGCCGCTGATCCATGCCCGCAATCACTTCGGCACCTTTGAACTTGTCCTGGAAAGGACTAGCAAACGTCGCCTGTTTTTTCATGGCAACACTCTCCATGGGAGCCAAAGCACCGATCCACAACGCCAGGCCCTGCCTCTCAACTACTACCATCAGTCAGGCCCTCTGAGGCGTATTTTCAAACAATTTGAGGCAAGTGATGCACGGCCCCACGTTGGAGTGATCGGCCTTGGTGTGGGTGCCATTGCCGCTTACGCACGTCCCCACGAATCCTGGACATTTTTTGAAATCGATCGGGATATCATTCAGATGGCAAAGGACACGCGCTATTTCACTTATCTTGCGCAAATCCCAAACAGTCAACTTCGCATCACAGAGGGGGATGCCAGGATCAAGCTACAAGAGGAAGCGGATGCCACCTTCGGGTTACTTATCCTGGATGCCTTCAGTGCGGATTCGATTCCGATGCACTTGATGACCGTTGAGGCACTTGACGATTACCTGAAAAAACTAGGACCCAACGGGATACTGGCATGGCATCTCTCTAATCGCTACCTGAACCTTGAAAACGTGGTTGCCCGTCTCGCTCAGGCAAGAGGGCTCCACGCCGTTGGCTGGCGGGACGAGCATGAGGATCCGGTTCAAGGAAGAGACCCCTCCTACTGGGTTGTCATGGTCCGGGAAAAAAGCCAGCTGGGCAAACTGCTTCGGGATGATCGATTCACGAGTCCGGATCCCGGAAAAGCCACTGAAGCACCCTGGACAGATCAGCAATCCAGTCTCTGGCAGGCAATTCATTGGTAGATCGTTTCAATCGACCCCATCGGCATCCCATTTCGGATACACAAAGGGATCAAGCTCACCTCGCCGGATCATTTCCTGGAGATCCCTTATAATCGTTCGTCGAGCGACCCTGTAATTCCTTGCCAGAGCCGAGATGTTTGGACGTTCCTTGGCATCCTCGAGCAAGAGGCGAATCTGGTGTTGCCTGCTGAGACGGTCAGTGGAACGGCTCAGTAATGTCTCAATATCGGAACGTTTTGAACGGTCCAGAGATTCAAATTGCTTGATCACCTCACTGGCACCACATTCCTCAATAGCCGTATGAATGGTTTTCCGCAACACATGGATATCGACAGGCTTTGGCAGGCAATAATGGGCACGTCGCGGCCCTTGAAGCGCTTCAATCTGCTGCTGCACCTCCAGGGCACCAGAGACCACAACGATGGGCACATGAGGCATCATTTGCTTGAAATCAGGCAAAAAATCCAAACCCAGTTCTTCATTCTCAAGCACGTGATCCAACACAATGGCTTCCGGCACGTGTTGGGAGGCCAAGCGGATGGCCTCTGTGCCAGAGCAAGCGCGTTGTATCTCAAAATCATCCAGACATTCCTGATAAATCTCATATTGAAGATCCTCGTCCTCGATGATGATGATCCTGGGTTTCTGCATGGTCGCAAGACTGAGTCAACTCTTGCCAAACGGCAAGTCCGTTTCTACTGAGAGTTCATATTCAACACCCTGATCCAGACCAGAAAAGTTCATCAGGGACCGCACTGCGAAAGCCTAATTGGGGCAGATCAGGACACCGACTTTACAGCCGGAGCAAGCGCGCCGCATTCTCATAAAAAATCTTGGCGCGTATCGTGTCGGATCCAGCCAGGGCATGCAAGGTTCGGATGGTCTGTGTTCCCTGACAGCCAGGCCCTCTTCCCATCGTGTCATTGCAATCGCTTCCATAGAGGAGTTTGTCCTGGTGACGTTCCAGAAAACCACGTGCATGAACCTCATCACGCAGGAGAGCATTGAGCCCTGAACCTGCGGACAAGTCACCATACATGTTGGGGTAGTCTGCCAGCAGTCGGTCGGTCAACCCTCCTGGAGTCACAGGCCCCACGGGATACATCACAGATTGGGAGTGCTTACGGTCAATGTTACCCCACCAGGTTTGAGCGTGCCCGATAAAGTTGGTGTGAGGGAATTTCTCGAGCATGGTGTGAAACCGCTCCAGGCTCGTATTGTAGGCGTTGTGTTGAAAATGAATCAGTACTGGAACCCCGTGGTCGGCCGCCAGGGCGGCCACCATTTCAAGTGGGCGTGCATCACATTCCAATTCGAATTTCTGCTCCCCGATACCGACTGCCCCCAGTGCGAGATAAGATTCCAGGGTCTCTTTGGCCAAAGCAAGGTCAGGCACCTCGTTGGCAAAAAAGACAAAATCATCAGGATAAAGCTCTGCAAGTCGATAAACGCTGGCATTGCTGCCACACTGCGCGGCCAGGCCATAGTATTTCCCGGCTGGCAAAAGGACTGTCCGATGAATCCCCATGGCCTTTTGATGGCTGCGAAGTTGCAAGTCAGAACGCCCTGAATAATTCGTATGTTGATGCAGATCAAGGATCGGAAAGTCGACCTTGAAAACATCTTCCGAGGCTGCCACCAGTGGTAGCACCCCCAGGGTGTGAATAAAGGCACGTCGGGAGGTTCTTGTGTTCATCATGACCAGGTTTGTATGCCCCACAAACTAAGGGGTTCGTTTGACTTCGATTTTACGATGTCTCTTCTTGCGACCAACACCATGTTTCATGGAGTCCAGATTGGTTTTTAAGGACAGGTCCATGAAAGCTGCCTGACTCGACAGGGGCCTGGATCCATCTTCTTGAATGGGTCGATGGTAGCTCCCATCGGATTTCATCCACCGAGCCTTGGTGTTATCCTCGAGGTATACCTCAAGTAATTCATGCGTGAGCCGGTCGCGCAGAATACCATCCTCAACGGGAAAAAGAACTTCGATGCGCCTGAAAAAATTTCGGGGCATCCAGTCAGCGCTACCCACATAGACTTCAGGCTGGCATCCATTCTCAAAGTAAAAAATGCGACTATGCTCCAGAAAACGGCCCACGACGCTCCTGACTCGGATATGCTCACTGATCCCCTTCAAACCGGGACGAAGGCAGCAAATACCACGAATGATCAGGTCGATTTGAACACCATGCTTTGAGGCATCACACAAGGCGTCCATCATGCTCGTGTCCACCAGAGCGTTCATCTTGGCAATTATCCTGGCAGGGATACCTTTACGGGCATTTTCCGCTTCCCTTCGTATCTTGGCAAGCAAGGTATCGTGCAGGTTGAATGGGGCCACAATCAGTTTTTCAGTTCCCTGAAATTGACACACTCCTGTCAACAGGTTGAACACATCATTCACATCACGACCCAGCGGAGCCCGGGCGGAAAACAAGGCCACATCCGTATAAATTTTGGCCGTACTCGGATTGTAATTTCCACTGCCCAGATGAACATAACGTCGAATACCATCGTCATCTTTGCGCACCACCAGGCACATCTTGCAGTGGATTTTATATCCGGCCAGGCCATAAAGCACATGAACACCCGCTTTTTCAAGCTGCCGCGCTGCCTTGATATTGTTATTCTCATCAAACCGGGCCTTCAGTTCCATGACCACTGTCACCTGTTTATCATTCCTGACAGCCCTCATCAGTGCCTTGAAAATTTCTTGATCTGAACCGGCTCGATACATGGTCAACTTGATGGCCAGGACCTTGGGGTCGTTGGCAGCATTTTCAATGAAGTGAACCACGC
>JAAZXX010000381.1 GCA_014239995.1 Verrucomicrobiia bacterium | reverse complement strand
TGCTTCTGCTTGTGCCCTTCCGACCTTTTCGCGTCTGCCCGTCCTGAATGGTATTTCCTCTTTCTGTTTCAATTTCTCAAATACTTTCCAGGCACATTGGAAGTGGTGGGGGCTATCGTGATCCCAAGTGCTGTTTTCATTTATCTGCTGGCAATGCCCTGGCTTGGAAACCATCGCATCGGCCATTCCTTGAATGTCCTGATCTGCACACTGCTCATATCAGGCATGATCTGGCTAACGTGGGAAGCCAAACGTTCAGATGCGGCGAACACCCAGTTCGTGAGGGCACAAGCAGAAGCACTCATGAAGGCGAACAGGACGATCGAGCTGGCATCCAGTCCAGGAGGCATTCCTGCTGAAGGAGCGCTTCACTTGTTGCACTCCGACCCCATGATTCAGGGTCCTAGACTTTTCGCTCAGCACTGCGCGGGCTGTCATCGCTATGATGGACATGATGGGAAAGGAACCTTTCCCGAGGAAGCCCCCAGCGCTCCGGATTTGAAAGGTTTTGCCTCAAGACACTGGATAGGCAACTTGTTAAATCCTGAGCACATTGCCACGGAAGCCTTTTTTGGCAACACCGCGTTCAATGATGGGAAGATGGTCTCATTCGTTCAGGAGAAGATTGGCACATTTGATGCTGAAAAGCAGTCTGCACTCATGCAGGTGGTCAAGATCCTCTCGTCTGAAGCCAGGCTAAAAAAACAGGCGATTCTGGATTCCAAAGAAATCTCCCTGTCGGCACAGGATCGAGAAGCACCCCTGTATGATGCTGGATGTCTGGACTGCCATGCCTTCCACTTCGAAGATGAAGACGTGGAAGGCCCTGACCTCACTGGATATGGTTCTCGTGAATGGATGATGGCTTTCGTTTCAAATCCTTTCGGGGAACGTTTCTATGGTCAAGAAAACGACCGTATGCCGGCTTTTCTGGACGAGGGCATCCTGACAGAACAAGAAATCGGTTTGGTGGTGGATTGGCTAAGGGACGATTGGTTCAACCCCGTCAACCCTTAAGCGTTTGACTGCCACTGAAAGTAAGGAACATTTAGGTGTCTTGATTTGTCACGACGCCATGTAGATGAAACAAACAGGGATAAACCGTTGCCTACACATTGGGCACTTCGAATAGAAAAGAGGGAATCTATCCAATGAAATTCGTACTCACGACTCACAACATCAAACTGACCAAATCCATTGAAAACCACATTCTGACGCGCATCGATAAGCTCGAACATCTGGATCGTTGGGCCATTGACGCCCGTGTCAATCTAGAGCACGACAACACCCGTTCCCCCGAAAAGCAATTCAAGTGTTCCATCAGGCTGGGCGTCAAGGGGAACGACCTCTACGCCACCGATTATGAGAATGATCTGTATGCGGCCATCGATCTGGTGACTAAGAAAATCGAACAACAGATCCGCAAACGACACAGCAAGAAAAAGGCAAAAACCCATAGCGAAGGGGCACGGGGCAAGAAAGAACGCCAGTCCTGAACCCATCTTTGCAACACGCTGAGACCTGCCCCTTTGAAAGCCGCTTGGGATAAACTCAAGCGGCTGTTCTGTAGTTCCGCCCGTGGGAATCACATAGCCCAAATGCCCTGAAACTTCCAATGACCTCCCCGAATATCACGCGTGCCAGGTGTATTGTTCCGATCACACGAGCCCCGATCCATGATGGAGGCATCGTGACACGCGGCGAAGATATCCTGGCGGTGGATACATGGAAACAAATCAGGGCAACGTATCAGGGAAACTATTGTGATCTTGGGGATCAGGTATTGCTTCCGGGCCTGGTCAACGCGCACTGCAATCTGGAGTATTCCAGCATGGCACAGGTGATCCCACCCCCGAAGAACTTCACCCAGTGGATTCAATCGATGGTCCATGAAAAAAAGGGGATGACAGAGACCGATTATGCAAATTCCTGGATGACAGGTTATCAGGACCTTGCCAAGACCGGCACCACCACGGTGGCTGACATGATTTCACAGCCGCAAGCCTTGTTCGACAACCTGCCGCTGGAGGGATCGGAGGTGATCCCGTTTTTTGAATGCATCCACCTGCAAGGCAATCCTTTTGATCATTCCACTCTCGATATGACGGAGACATTCCTGGCCAGGGCAGAAGAAACCATGGGCGTCAAGGCTGGGATAGCCCCACATGCACCATTCACCACCACGCCCATACTCTGGGAAAAATTACGGGAACGCCAGGCACTCTCCTCCTGCCGATACTCCATGCATCTGGCGGAATCCCGTGACGAATTTGACTTGTTCCAACATGGCAACGGGCCTCTGCATGAGTGGCTCAAGGAGATGCACCACCTTCCGTGCTGGGGTGATTCAGCCAGTCCAGTCAAAACCATGGCAACCGCTGGCGTGCTGAGGCCGGGCATGCTCCTGGTTCATGCCAACAAGCTCACGTCGGATGATATCGGGATTCTGGCGACCAGCAAGGTGAGTATTGTCCATTGTCCCCGCAGTCACCTATATTTTGGGCATCCACCATTTCCTTATCATGCTCTGGCTCGCCAGGGTATCAACATTGCGCTGGGTACCGATAGTCTGGCCTCCATGCGATGTACCGAGGTGCCACTTCAACTGAATCTGTTTCAGGAAATGCGTCATATGCTGGACACATATCAGGACCTCTCTCCGGACATGGTGCTGCGCATGGGAACCCTTCATGGCGCGAAGGCATTGAACAGGGGTTCCACATCAGGCAGCCTGGAACCTGGCAAACAGGCCGACTGGATCAGTCTTCCATGGCAGGGATCGCACGGGACACTGATGGAGCACATCATTTTTTCCAAGAAACCTCCGGGCCAGGTTGTCATCAAGGGCCATCCCATTGCCATGGAATCAAATTGAATGACAGACTCCTCGGGTGCGTCAAATAGAACGACTAAAGTCCATCTTGGGCATTGACCAAAGCCAGGATTCTATTAGGGTAAATGCAAGCAACCTTACAGGAAAACATTCGTTTCATTTTTAAAGTCTTATGGAAAAGAACCAAAAAAAAGCTCAGGTCGGCGGTGAAGACTCCCGTCGAGGTTTTATCAAGAAAGCCTCTACCGCGGCAGCAGTGGTGGCCTCGACGAAGATCGTCAAAACTCCGGTTTATGGCCAAAACACGGCACCATCGACAGGACGAGTCATTGGCGCCAACGAACGGGTCAACGTCGGATACATCGGTGTCGGCGGCCAGGGACAGGCGCACGTACGCAGCATGAAGGGGCACAAGGGCCAGAGTAATCTGTCTCAAGTCGCAGTATGTGATGTGTCGCAAAGCCGAATGGATCAGGCAGAGGGCATTATTGGAGAAAAGGTTGCACGTTATACTGATCATAGGAAACTTATCGAAGACAAGGAAATCGATGCTGTTTGCATAGCCACCGTAGATCACTGGCACAAACCATGTACGATCGATGCCATGAATGCCGGTAAAGATGTCTATTGCGAAAAGCCCATGACCCGCTACCTGAACGAAGGCTGGGAAATTCAAGATGCTTGCAAACGCACCGGGCGTCTCATCCAGGTGGGCTCTCAGGGTTGTTCCGCAAGGAAATACCACAAGGCCGGTGAAATCATTCGCTCAGGCATGATTGGGCCCCTCGTCATGGGAACCACATCCTACATGCGCAACAACCCCAAGGGGGAATGGAACTATACGATCCAGCAATGGGCCACACCGGATGACATGGACTGGAAACGCTGGATGGGCGACGTGAACAAGAAGATCCCGTTCAACGCAGATCACTATTTCAGATGGCGCAAATACTACCCATACTGCGCAGGACTTCTTGGTGACCTTCTTCCTCACCTCCTGCATCCATACATGCTGGCCACCGGATCTCCTGAATTTCCGGCACGTGTGGTCAGCGTTGGGAACAAAGCGCTCCGCACCGACAAGAACACGCCTGGAACCTACGAGCGTGATGTGGATGAAAATGTGCAGGTAATCGTTGAGTTCCCAAGTGGATTCAACCTGGTATTGTCCAGTAGCACGGTGAATGAGTACAACATGACCGAGACGATTCGCGGTCATCATGGCACCCTGTTGATGGGTGGCCTTGGCAGCGTCAAGATCGAGCTTCGCCCAGAGCGCAGATTCGCCGACGAAGTGGATCCTCAAGTATTTGATGAACTCCTTCCCGGTGAAGCCATTTCTCATCACGAGAAAAACTGGATCAGTTGTATTCGCACACGCAAACAACCCAATTGCGGGATTGATCTTGCCATCAAGGTGCAAACGGTCATTTCGCTGGCGGAAATGTCTGATCGCTTGAACATCATGTGCGTGTACGACGAGAAGAACCGCAAGATCACCACGGGTGACGGCCAGGAAGTCAAGCCTATCACCTACGGTAGCATGGATCTTTCCTAAGCCTGCATCGACTTGGACCTTTGACATGGGG
>JAAZXX010000380.1 GCA_014239995.1 Verrucomicrobiia bacterium | reverse complement strand
CATCTTAAGGACTTTGCCGAGAAGAAAAAGAAAACCAAAGGCGTGATTCTTGGGCGTGGTCATCTCGACGTTGAGGGAGTTTTCAAGGCGCTTAAACGAATCGGATTTCCTGCGGATGGAGCTCTCTCACTTGAATACGAGGAAAATCCAGAGGCCCCCATGGAAGACATTCGGGCCTGCTTGACCGTTGCCTCCGAGGCGGCACAAAGGGTCGCTAGGGGTTGAACCATACCCCTTGACTTTCCCCAAGATCCTTTCGAATATTTAAGGACGCAGCAAGCTCTGATCTCCACAGATCATGAGTGGCACCTGACTCCTGTGCACGTCATCGCACCCGCATGATTCACCGGGCCATTGGCCCATTTTCATGGTTGCACACAGCGATGGACCAGGGGAACCATTCTTTGATTGCCTTTGGGAAACAACCTGCCGTTCCATGCACGGGCAAGGCGTGATTGTAAACCCTCCAATGGACCTGAGATTCTGTTTTGAAAAGGTCTTTTCAACTTGACTTATATAATCGTCTGGTTCTAGCTGTAGACTATCATCCACCATAAGGAATCCATACGCAAGTTGCTGAGGTTACGCAGTATCTGATGTAACCGAATCACCTGCTAGTCAAAATACGAAAGTTATGAAACGTAACAAAATTGATAAGCTCCCACGGTTCAGTCTGCTGACGACAATAATACTGCTTGCCTCGGGATTATCCCTCTCAGCACAACTGTCATTCAACATACCTGAGGGTGGTTGGAACTATATCTATGAGGGTAATGAAGCCGAGTATGCCACCGATGGCGAAGGATTCGCATCTCTAGATGGAACATGGAGCCATGATAATGGTTCTGATCAGTGGGATGGTTCAGGTCTGGGAGGAGCATTTGGCGATGGAAATCGGCCAGGCGGCGCCATGGTGATCACTGAGGGTGCCACCACGTTTCTGCGTATTCAGGACACGGGAGATCCGCGCGACTATGGTTATGGTGACCCTGGTTCCAATCGCAAGGTATACCTTGGCCACGATCTGACGGAGGATGGAGCGTCCGATACCCTCATGGACGATGGAGTTACCATTATTTTCCGGGCACGTATTCCCAGTGGTGGCCCGATTGACCCACTGCATCGTGATAAACAGGCTGATGCGGGACCCCAACCCTACCCCGGTCAGGGAGATGGCTATGTGACTTCTGATGGAGGTAAAGGGAATTTTGTGATCAAACAAAGTTCCGGTGGGGCGATCGCTTTTTCGTTAACAACATCCTCAGATACACCCGGGGGAGACCCGGGTAACAACGTGACCAATTTCAGCGGATTGAGTTTCAATGAATTCAATGGAAATGCCATCTCCGGGGATGTCAACTTCGGCCAGGGGGATGGTGCAAACGTCATTTCCTTTGACCCGACAACCTGGCACGAGTTCTGGATAACCATTCAGAAGGATGAGAAAAATAATGGAACCCATGTCGCTAAGATCTGGCTCGACGGCAATGACGCTTTCAGCAAGTTTGATGTCACCGCAGGTCCCGGTAATGATTTTGGAGATTTGAGTTATCTAGCGATGGGAGCCACCGCAACGCCGCAGAATGCGGCGTTGGACATTGATTTTTTTGCTGTCAAGTTTGAAGCCGTTGAACCTGCACCCACTTCCTACCAGGATCCTGATGGTGGATGGGATTATGCCTACGAGGGTGATGGGGCTGAATTTGCTCCAGATGGCGAAGGTTTTGCTTCATTGGATGGAACATGGAGCCACGACAATGGGTCTGACCAGTGGGATGGTTCAGGCCTTGGCGGAACATTTGGAGACGGCAATCGCCCAGGCGGGGCCATGATCGTCCAGGAAGACAACCTGAATTACCTGCGTATCCAGGACACAGGAGATCCACGTGATTATGGCTATGGGGATCCCGGATCCAATCGCAAGGTGTATCTTGGACATGATATTACCGAGGATGGTGCTTCGGAAACGGTCATGGACGACGGAGTGACGCTTAACTTCCGCGCCCGCATTCCCAGTGATGGAATTATCGATCCTTTGCACCGTGATAAACAGGCGGACAGCGGTCCACAGCCTTATCCAGTGGGTGGTGATGGCTATGTGACTTCAGATGGAGGTAAGGGCAATTTTGTCATCAAGCAAGGCTCCGGTGGTGCGATTGCCTTCTCGCTCAGTACCGAGACGGATACACCTGGAGGTGATCCAAGTAACAATCTGACCAATTTCAGTGGGTTGAGTTTCAATGAGTTCAATGGAAACACCATCTCCGGGGATGTCAATTTTGGTCAGGGGGATGGCGCGAATACTATACCTTTTGATCCAACAGCATGGCATAATTTCTGGATTACCCTTGAAAAGGACAGTGCCGACGTTGGTACCCATGTGGCCCGCATTTACATGGACGGTTCGATAGCACCGACGACCTTCAAGGTAACTGCTGGGCCTGGTAATGACTTTGGAGATCTGAGCTATATCGCAATGGGTTCCACCGCAACGCCTCAAAATTCAGCATTGGATGTTGATTACTACCGGATTAAATGGGGGGTACATGCCCCAAATGGAGCGGATATCGTCAACTCTGACATACTCGATCTTAGCCCCGCCTTGGGCGCTCGCCATGTCGAGGCAGGTGAGGGAGTACAATTCAAGGTGGTTACGGATGGCTCCATTCCCAAGGAAAATATCCGTGTTAACCTCAACGGCAGGGACTATTCAGGGGCCCTTGAGATCGATGGTAATGATCAGGCTTGGAACGTGAAGCTACCGATTCAGGCAAATATGGCATACAAAGGCGAGGTGACTGTGCAGTCGCCTCAGGGCGGTGTCACCTCTCAACTGCTGGCTTTTAACACCTTTGAAACCGGTAATTTCACCTTTGAGGCTGAAAATTGGAATTTTGATGGTGGAGATTTTATAGATGGTGCCCGCCCTGGTTTCAGCGGTGATACCTATTTTGCCAAGGGGGAAAATCAGGATACCGAAGGGATCGATTTTTACGAATTATCTGATGAATTTGATCCTGAAAACGTTGATCCATGGCGTTTTCCGATCGCTAACATGCCCAACACCCAGCCAAACAGCAACGAGGCTGATCGTGAGGACTATGAAGATGATCCAGATGCTGATTTCAGCGTAACAAACACTCAACCGGGTGAATGGATGAATTACACGCGTAACTTCAACCTCGATGACGTCAATCTCTGGGTAAGGGGCGACCTTGGCCATGATACGTGGGAGGGAACAGGGTTTAGCAAGATCCAGCTGGATCTGGTCACCTCCGACCCATCCAAGGCAAATCAAACCATCGAGCAATTAGGTGTATTTCATGGAAGCGTTGGAGGGTACGACTGGACACCCTTGGTGGACGATAATGGACAGATTAAACAATTAAGTCTTGGAGGAAAGAAAACCCTGCGGGCAACTGTCTTAAGTGGTAATCCAGCCATTAATTACTTCATGGTTGTTCCCGCAGTTGAACTTCCTGTTCAACCTAGTGAGCCAGCTTCAGTGGGTATCAGCCACATCGGTGGACGGATCTCGATCATGTGGGAAGGTTCTGTGCTTGAACAGGCCATCTCCGTGCTGGGACCTTGGAGTCCTGTCAACGGAGCCGCCAAGCCTCATGCAGTTGATGCAAATACTGGCCAGGCCTTCTTTCGCGCACGTTAGTGAGTTGCCAATATTGGCAACTACCCCCGTGCCAGGCACGGGGGTAGTTGCGGCGCATGCACCTGGTTGTACACAGCATCTGGGTGCATCCAACCTGTTGCCGAGGGATCGCGTTGTTTTCCTTTGAACCGTGTCGCCTAGTGGACAGGCAGGTTTGCCTCGTGCGCTGACCATCAAGGAAACCGCATGCCATGTCGGATGGATCGCTGGATAGGAAAGACCTCAGGCATGCGACCGGGTTTCAGCGCTTTGACACCTGATTCACCTCTTGTGGGAGAGCTGATGGGATGGGAAACCGAAGCATTGGCTACACATAATCACCAAACTTTTCAAACCTGATCGACATTTTTGGTAACTGTCTCCAGAACATCAGGTCTTGCCCATGCCGGTGGATGCGCGAGCTGGTAGAGGACCTCACCTGCTTGTGGAACCATGAGTATGCCTTCAGTTTCCCTGTCAGCGTAATCAGATGGGGTGATGGAACGCGGATCCCGATAACCGAGATTAATCTGTTCACATGTCTTCTGTGAAATGCCTGTGGCCAGGGTGACGGAAACTCTGGGATGTTCCTTTTTATCCACCCAGGATCCCAAACCATGGACATGGGTTGAATGGGCAAGAACGCCCCAGGGAACATCCTTGAAGGTGTCCCATTGTTTGAGAAAATAATCTCTTCAATGGTAGCCGATTTTCTTGATTAAATCTCCATGGGTAAGGCTGATCTCCTTGATATGAGGTGCGTAGATAATCAATTCCCC
>JAAZXX010000037.1:7235-13767 GCA_014239995.1 Verrucomicrobiia bacterium | reverse complement strand
AATGCCGCACCAGACGTGGCATGCTGAATCTTGAGGAAGAAGTCATGAAGAATGGTCGCCGAATCATGAAAGGCCGATGCACCGCATGCAACACATCGATCGTGAAGGTCTTGCGCCAAAAACACAAATGGCACACCATGGCACACTGACCCACCTCAAGCATACTCGAAAGCCACACCCACCTTGTAGGCCAAAAAAAAGCAGTCTCGAAAGCTTGGAACAATCATCTGGCTGACAGAACGACTCTCTCCTTGGTGTATCGCAGAATCATCCGCTCGAAGCAAAGGGCACATCGTGGACATATTCCCAGCATTATTGGCCTTGTGTCCCATGTCGTTTGTTCTTTTTGCGTTGAATGCCGCGCTACCCTGCCATAGCATGAATATGTGCGACAATTGTTGACTTGGACGCTGATGATGCTGATCACCCTGCCATGGTGGTCGTCTTCAGACACGTGGTGCCCCAAGGTATTGCAGGATGAAAACCCTGCTGGCCATTGGTCTGTTTCAGAGGCGCACCCGTGTGCTGACACAACTCACCACCACTGTTGCCGGCACCTTCAGCACATGGATCGTCTGCCAGCATTACCAAATCCGAAAACGTGCTCGGTCAAACGGCAGGTATCTGCCTCCATCAACCTACCGATTCAGAGCTACCAAAGATACTTCCCACCATCATGGAGTTCGTATCTCACCCGACAATGCCGGCCTGCGGGATGGGATGTCGTGATCCGGCTGCAGCAATTCCTCATTTGAGCCCCCCCCAGAGCCACAGAAAGGCTCATGTAACTCAACGCAAGCCATGGATTTCCGGATGCGTGAGTAAAAATGTTACCCTCATAATAAATCATAAGTCGAATCATTGTGAAAAGCTTCCGATTCGGGAAATCGTCCCGGTTGGAAAACGGCATGCTCATGAAAATCTTTGATCACGGTCAAATATGGACCCTCGTTGCAAACTTGCTTGCAGGTTTGTTTTTAGCATTATCGGGTGTAGCTGAAACAGTAACCAAGGAGGAGAGCACGGCATCCGAAGGAGGATGGTCACTTACTTCTATCCCCGAGGGAGTGATACGATTGAATCCGGAAATCCGGGCAGCACGCTGGACCATTGAGATGGTGAAAAGCCGATCACGTCAGGCTGGCCGGTTGAATCATCCGCAACTCAAGAGTTCTTATTTTGACAACTCCCGTACGTCCGAGATGCAGACGAGTGCTGGTTTTGAGCAAGCCTTTCCCATCACTGCCCGCCTCAGGCTTGAGAAAACCGTGGCCCGCCATAAGGTTCAGGAAGCCGAATCAGAAGTTGCAGTCATGAGTCGTCTGCACGTGGAAAATGCCCTCACCCAAGCCATCCGATATCTTGCCAACAGGGAACGTCTTGAAATTGCAGAAAACCAGATTGAGGTGGCACAAGAACGGACACTCTTTCTCAAGGCCCAAGCCGTGAAGGGAGAGATTTCATCACTGGACGCAACACAGTCTTCCCTGGAGGTTGACGGCCTCAAGCTGCAAATGAGACCCATGAGGGCCATCTCAAAGGAACTCGCAAACGAACTCAGAACGCTGCTCGGGTTGCTGCCAGATGAAAAGTTCCAGATTACAGGATCGTTGCCACCCGCCGTGATGCCAGTCGCTACGGAGATTCGGTTGATGCAAAGCCCCGATTATTTGCTGCTGCAACAAAAAGCCCAGACCGCTGAAGAGAACATCAAGCTGGAGCGAGCCAAGCGGTATGCAGACATTCGCCTTGGCATACTGCACCAGTGGAGCATGGAGGAAGACGCACCTTTGGGCATTCAAAAAGAGCGTCGCTTCGGATTTCAATTGAGTGTTCCCCTGCCTCTATGGAATCGCAATGAAGGAGAAATCAACGCCCGGAAAATAGAATTGAAGCGACTGCAAGCGGTCATGAAATCAGTGGAGTCAAGGATCCTGAATCGTGCAGATTCGGCTTATGGTGGCATGATCGAGCACTTGGCAGTTTACAATGAGATCACCCAGCAACTTCTTCCCAAGAGGGAACATTACCTCAAAACCTTGGAACACTCATTTATGCAGGGATTGAGCAATTATGAGAGATTGGTACGTGCACAGGAGGCATTGTTGAAATTAAAAATGGAACGATCACGAGTGCTGGAATCCTTTCATATGGACCGTGTCCGTTACCAATCCGAAACCGGAAACCTTGAGAATTACAATGCATCATATTAAGCATCATCTTTATTACGTCCTTCTGACAATCGTTCTTTGCGATGGCGAAATACGGTTGCTGGGGGATCGCTCCAAGGATTTGGTGATTCTGGACGCCATCGGTGTAAACAATCTCGGCATCCAAACCCAGGTAGTGGCGCGTCGCAATTTTGAAGAAACCCTTTTTGCACTTGGACGCAGTCAACCAAGGCCTGGAGGGCACGCCTACGTGAGCAGCAGGGTTGGAGGTCGCATCATGGAATTACTCGCACACGAAGGTGAGTTTGTTCAGACAGGAGATGTGGTCGCCGTTGTAGAAAGTCGACAACCCGGAGACCCGCCTCCCAAAACACGCCTGAGAGCCCCTATTTCAGGACTGGTGGTCAAAACCATCACTCATCTCGGTGGACCTGTCGAACCCAACACACCCATCCTTGAAATTGTCAATCTGACCCAAATGTATGCCGTCGCAAAGATTCCGGAGGAAAAGGTGTCACTCATCCGTCCGACATCCCGGGCAACCATTCGCTTGACAGCCTATCCGGAACAAGCCATGGAGGGAAGATGGGAGCGGTTTGGGGCCATGGCCAATGCAGAGAGTGCCACGCTGGATGCTTTTTTTAATGTGTCGGATCCTGAAAAGCGCATCCGGCCGGAAATGCGGGCAGAATTCACACTCCTGATCGATACCCGCAAAGAAGTGATGGCGGTTCCACGCGAGGCCCTCCAAGGTGACACATTCCAACCCTTTGTATTTGTGCGAGATTTTGAACTGCCCAACGCATTCCTGAAAGCACCAGTCAAAACGGGTGCCCGTAATAGAACCCACGTGGAAATTATGAGCGGACTGTTCCTCGGTGACCAGGTAGTCACCCAAGGAGCATATCCTCTTGCCTTTGCCGGTAACGGCGGTGTTTCGCTTAAGGAAGCGCTGGATGCCGCACACGGCCATGAGCACAACGAGGACGGTTCCGAAATGACAGCCGCACAAAAGACAAGTAAAACCATGGAAATCAACGGCAATAATGGAGGGGCATCGGATGCCTTCACGTGGTTTCTGGGCATCCTATGTCTCATTCAATGGTTGCTACTGCTGTTAAAACGAAAAAGCAGGCATCCGGGCCAGGCTTAGCACATCGACCACATGTTGAGTCAACTCATCCAATTTTCCCTTCGTCACAGGATCGTTGTCCTGGTAGCGGCAGTCACCCTCCTGGCAGTGGGTTTTCAACTGGGACGCCAACTGCCGGTTGAGGTCTTGCCTGACCTGACCAAACCAACCGTTACCATCCTTACCGAGGCCCCGGGACTCGCACCCGAGGAAGTAGAAACCCGCATCACCCTTCCCCTGGAAAATGCACTCATGGGGGTGTCGGGGGTCACCCGACTTCGAACGACCTCTGACGTTTCTCTCTCCTTGATATATGTCGAGTTCAATTGGGGCACAGACATCATCACCGCACGTCAATTTGTTCAGGAAAGGCTTCAATCCGCCATCCCGAAACTGCCTCAAGGCACCTTTCCCTACATGACACCGATCGCGTCCTTGATGGGAGAAATCATGCTGGTGGGCATGCATGACCCTGAGGGCGTCATCGACCCGAGTGACCTGAGGACCGTGGCGGACTGGACAGTTCGACGACGCCTGCAAAGTATTCCCGGTATTGCGGAAGTACTCGCCATGGGTGGTGGAGTCAAACAGATCCAAATTCAACCGGATCCAGACCGAATGCATGCCATGGGCATTCGATTTGAGGAACTTCTTCACGCCGCCCACGAGGCAACTGGCAACACCACAGGAGGATTTCTCACTGGCAGCTCAAAGGAAATCATGGTGCGACATCTTGCCATGACCACGGATTTAGAGGCCATTGGGGCCACGATCATCAAACAAATCGAGGATCGTCCCATCACCATCAGTGATGTCGCAGATGTGGTTTGGGACGTGGAACCCATGCGTGGTGATGCCGCAGTCAATGGCCTCCCCGGCGTCATTCTCAGTGTGACGAAGGCACCCAATTTTGACACAATGGCCTTGACCCATGAAGTAGAGCAGGCACTGATTGAGCTCAAACCATCCATACCCCGCGGGGTCCAACTGGAACCCCTCTTTCGACAGGCTGATTTCATTGAGCATGCCGTGGGTAATCTGATGGAAGCCATCCGTGATGGAGCTATCATGGTATCCTTTGTCTTATTCCTTTTCCTGCTCAACATACGCACGACAGCCATCACATTGATGGCCATTCCTCTCTCCTTTGCCGCAACCTTGCTGGTGTTTTATCTATGGGGTCTCAGCGTGAACTCAATGACGCTTGGCGGCCTTGCTGTTGCCATTGGCATGGTGGTGGACGACGCGATTGTGGATGTTGAAAATGTCTACAGGCGCCTCAAGGAAAATGCCATGCGCCCCACCCCCCAGGCAAGGTCAAGGGTTATTGGAAATGCTTCCGCGGAGATTCGAAACTCCATTTTTTATGCCACCTTACTCATCATCCTGGTATTCCTGCCTCTCCTGGGATTGTCTGGGGTGGAGGGTCGACTGTTTACACCCATCGCCATGGCCACCATCGTCAGCATGGCAGCCTCGTTCCTTGTCTCACTGACCATCATTCCCGTGCTCTGTTCCGTTTTTCTCTACCCAAAGACCAAGCAAAAGCACCAGGAAGGCCCCGTGGTGCGGGGCCTGAAATGGATATTACGCAGGACGTGGCTGCGAATGGCCCTTGACTACCCCTTTGCAGTCATCAGCTTAAGCGCTACACTGCTGGCAGGAGCCCTGACGCTTTATCCACTGATGGGGAAGGATTTCTTGCCAGCTTTTGAGGAAGAAACGGCGCTGGTGGCCTTGACAACCGCACCCGGAACATCACTGCAGCAGACGGCAGAAATTGCTGATATTGCAGATCGACTCCTACTGGCCATCCCTGAGGTTCGCAAAGTGGGACGACGGCATGGAAGAGCCGAGCGTGGGGATCATGTCGTACCGGTATCGACGGTTGAATTTGACATCGACTTCGAAACAGGCAAGCGGCCGCGCTCAGAAGTAATGGAACACATACGTCAAACCATGCGCACCATCCCGGGTACTTTCAGCGCCCTCAGTGGCCCACTCGCCGACAGGGTTGGCCACATGCTCAGTGGGGTTCCAGCCAAAGTAGCCATCAAAGTATTCGGAACGGACCTTGAGGAAATTCGCCGCATCGGTACCTTGATCCAGAAAATGGCCATCAACATCCCCGGCTTCGAAGAAACCCGTATCGAGCAGCAGGCTCCAATTCCGCAATTGCGTATCAAAATCGACCGCGACCGAGCCTTGGCCTATGGAGTCACTCCGGGAGCACTCAATGCCCAATTAGCGGCCCTGATTGGAGGTAAAAAGGTCGAGGAGCTTTTTGAGGATGCAAGGACCATCGACCTTCTCGTGCGTCTACCTGAATCCTGGAGAGAGTCCCCTGATCGACTGCGCAACATGTATGTGGATTCCGAGGGGGAATTGAGGGTACCATTGCATACGATCGCCGAAATTCTACCAGCCAAGGGTCCCAATGTGATACGGAGAGAGAACACTCAACGCCGTTTCGTCGTCAGCATCAATCCAACAGAGCGCAACCTGAGCACGAAGGTACGCAGGCTTCAAGATCAGGTGCGTCGCGAAATCGAGCTTCCAAGGGGATATTTCGTCAGTTTCGAGGGCGAATTCCAAGCTCAGCAGGAAGCCATGCGTCGTATTTTCATGCTCTCCATCGTGGTTTTTGCGATCATGGCCATGCTCCTTTACGCCTATTTTGGAACACCGATTTTCGTGGGTCAGGTGATCATGGATATTCCCCTGGCATTGATAGGAGGTTTAATTTTGACGTATATTCTCACCAATAATGTAAGTATTGCCACCTTGATCGGTTTCATCGCTATCGCCGGAATCGCGGCACGCAACAGCGTCATGCTGATCTCACACTACCTGCACCTGATGCGACATGAAGGGGAATCCTTCACCCGATCCATGGTAGAGCGTGGCACTTTGGAACGACTGGTTCCCGTATTAATGACCGCCCTGGCCACAGGCATCGCACTGATACCGCTGGTTCTTGCTGCAGACGAACCCGGCAAGGAAATCCTGAGACCCGTGGCCATCGTGATCGTGGGCGGATTGATCACATCCACCTTGCTGGGAATTGGGGTCACACCTGCCGTGTTCCTGGCCTTTGGCCAGAAGTCAGCACAGGAGGCCGTGGAAAAGAAAGTTCCGGCTTCAGACTAGCATTGGATTGCCATGAATGGTAAAAAACCAATATGAAAAAAGATATAGGCACATGCAGCTTCTTATTGCTGATGGTATC
>JAAZXX010000037.1:0-7225 GCA_014239995.1 Verrucomicrobiia bacterium | reverse complement strand
ATGACCAAGACGAAACACACTCGCATGACGATGAGGATGGGCATACACATCATCAAGGTGTGCCGGGCCCTAACGGCGGTCGCCTGATCGTCAGCGTAGAGCCCCACTTCGAATTCCTGATCCAGCCAGACCGTTTCGCACGAATCACCTTTGTAAACGATGACATCGAACCCATTCCGCCTGTGGACCTGAATATCATCTTGAGGACCGGAGATCGCTCCAACCCGGTGGAAATCAACTTCACCAGACAAAAGGATGTCATGGTTTCCAACGCAGCACTTCCGGAACAGGAGAAAGCTCCATTGATATTGCAAGTAGGAGGAGATGAGGGAAAGGAGCCGATTCTGGAACGTTTCTATCTCAACCTTGAAACCTGTGCGGAATGTCAATTGCAGGAATACGCCTGCATATGTGACCACCATCACTGAAACACGCAGGGTATACATTCAGTGTAATGAGGACGCTTCCAAGCGTATCCATTTGCGCAAAGCAGCAGCACGGGGATAATGCGCGGCACGCTTGGAGTGCCTCGTCGTCTACACGTGATAAGAACAACCATGCCTGATGCCCTGAAAAACCAACCTCCAAAGCCTATTCCGCTCGGATACGCCCTGATCCCGGTGATCACATTGATCGGGTTGATTGCGATGAGTCTTCTCTCATTCAAAGGCGAGGCGCATATCCCGCTTGTCATGGCCTCCGCGGTGGCTGCGACGGTTGGACTGGCATTTGGCCATGCATGGAAATCAATTGAAGGGGGGATCCTACGGGGTATTCAAATTGGCTTGAAGGCCATCCTGATCCTTTGCGTCATCGGAATCATGATTGGCACATGGATCGCCGCGGGCATCATACCCCTGTTGATCTACCACGGACTCCAGATCCTTTCGCCCAGTATCTTCCTCACGGCAGCATGTTTGATTTGTGCGGTCGTTTCCCTTGCCACCGGGAGCTCATGGACCACCGCCAGCACGGTAGGCATTGGCCTGATGGGAGTCGCCACAGGATTAAATGTTCCCGCACCCATGGCGGCAGGGGCTGTCATTTCAGGGGCCTATTTCGGGGATAAGATGTCTCCCCTTTCAGACTCCACCAACCTGGCCCCTGCCGTGGCGGGCTCTGAACTTTTTGAACACATTCGTTACATGCTCTACACTACCCTGCCCGCGCTGGCGATCACCCTGCTGCTTTACACTGTTCTGGGCCTGCGTGGATTCGAGGGAAGCGTTCACACCAGCCAGGTGACTTCCATGACCGAGACCCTGCAGGCTCATTTCAGCCTCAGCCCCGTTCTCGTGCTTCCCCCTCTACTGGTCATCGCCATGGTACTTCTGCGCTGGCAGGCCTTGCCCGCATTACTCACAGCTGCCTTGCTCGGGGGGCTCCTGGCGGTGTGGATCCAGGACACATCTCCTGCTGCCATCTTCGCGGTGGCCCACCATGGCTTCGTGGCTGAAACCGGCAACGCAGATGTAGATACCCTCCTGTCCCACGGAGGCTTGGACAGCATGATGAACACCATTTCCCTGATCCTCTGTGCCCTGACCTTTGGCGGCATCATGGAGCAGACAGGCATGCTTGCGGTTTTTGCCAATGCCACCCTCAAACTCGCTAGATCCACTGGATCCCTTATACTTACCACCGTGACCACATGCCTTGGCATCAACATGATTGCTCCCGATCAATACCTCTCCATCATTATACCCGGCCGCATGTATCGCGAGGAATACCACAAGCGTGGATTACATGCGAAAAACCTTTCCCGCACACTGGAGGATGCAGGCACGATGAGTTCACCCCTGGTGGCATGGAACTCCTGCGGCGCTTTCATGGCAGCAACCCTTGCCGTCTCCCCCATGGCGTATTTTCCATATGCCTTTCTGAACTGGTGTACCCCCATCATCAGCATCTTCCTGGCCTTTGCGGGGTGGAGGATCGCGAAATTGCATGGAGTGGATCAGGGTGAGCGCACCAAAACCCAGAGCGAAGGCGCGTGAACCACAATCCTGGACCTCATCCTCCTTGCATGGGTGGTCCTGGATCGCTCTGAAGCAAATGGGCAGGGGGGCAAGCCAGGCTGGTCACTTACTCTTGCCTGGAGGATGCTTGATAGTGAAAAACCCTGTCCAGGGGAACCTCAAACACTTGGGCAATTTGAAAAGCCACCTCAAGGGAGGGTGAATATTTGGAACCCTCAATGGCATTGACCGTCTGGCGCGTAACACCGATGCGATCAGCCAATGCCTGCTGGGTCATTTCACCATGTTGGAAACGGAGTCTGCGAATTTCATTGGTAATCCTTGTTTTTCCCTTTGCCATCATCATACCCCACTTCGGTAATCATAAAGACGAAACAAACTTTTTCCTATTTCAGAGAGAAAAAGGGAACCCAGGAGCAGATGGGCCAACAGGATCGGTTGTACTTCCAGAAAAAGACCGGCAATTCCACAGATCACACCAGCTGGAGTGATCCAGGAAACATGCATCGTTGCCCGCCACTCAATGAGTTTGTCGCGTTCGTCCCTGGTGTCGCGACGAGATGCGATGGCAACCACCGCGTGGCCTGCTGCGTTGGAAAAAATCAGCAACAAGATCGCCACAAAAACCAAGGGTGCAAAATCCATGAGCTTGACTTCCTCTCCTTGGAACATGCTGCCTGCCAAAGCAACATACACTCCAAACGAAAGGAACATGCTGCCAAGTTGGATCAGATTGCTTTTTTCCTCAAAGGAAGACATTTCATGCCATTTGGTTATGAATACTTTATTTAACATGGTGTCCATTTTATTTGACACACACAGCATGTCAAACTTTTTTTACTTTTCAGGCATTTCTTCAGCAAAAAGCATACTCGAAGGAGGTCTTCAGGAGCACGTGTGTCTTTTCCACTCAAGGTTGAAACGCAGTTTCTGGCCCTTGTGAAACGAGATGGAATCATCCTCCTGTGAACACACGTCGCGATATCCATTTAGCAGCGTATTCAGAGGCTACATCGATGGGTCAGGCATACTTGTGCGCCATCCCAACATCCTGGCAGGGTCTGGATGGAGCTGGCAGGCATGCAAAGAAGCTTCTGGCTTGAATACGCATCAGCAGGCTGTCTTGTAAACATCCCGAATCCCACCAGGAAAGATCGGAGCAGGGCGGAAAACCATGCCGCATCAAAGATCCAAGCGCGGCAGGAGGATTGCCTCTAGGGCACGCAGATGGGGAGGAGGACCAAAAACCACATCGTTGTTGACAATGGTTTGAGGCATGGAGCCTTTTCCACTGTTCTTGTAATTCACCTCATATACCTGCAGGTTCTGCTTGAGTTGTGCAGCCACAGAGGCCCCGTTGACAGCCGCGTTGAATGCCTCTTCACCCAGCATGGATTTCACATGCGAACGTACCACCTCCAGGGACTTCACGGAGGTATGATCACTGAAAAGCCACCGGTCGAAGGCGTCGTATTTCTCAGGAGCGATTTGTTGGACAGCGAGACAGATCTTCGCATATTCGCAGGCACCCACGTGGTCTCGATGGGTTCGCTTGACGTTGCGATTGCAATTGGCATCCAACGGTACGGGAATCATCATACAGGCAAGTTTCCCTTCGTATTTGGTCAAAAGCTCGCGTACAAATCCATGCAGGATGCGACAGTGGTGACAGGTATAATCGAACATGACACCAATGCGGTTGGCGGCATCGGGGGTACCAATCACCCCGAGTTTTGCAGGATCCAGACTGATGGAGGACTTGGGGATTTGAAGTGGTTTGGTCATCACCGGCAGTCGAGGGGACGGTACAGATACAGTAAGGGATTCTACCGGGGCTTCCTCGGTGGAAACAGTGGGGGTGGGAATGGGGGCCCTTGCCACCATGGTTTCCTCGTCCCTGGCAGGTGGTAACACCTCACCAGGATCTTCTGACATGTCCACGATCAAGGGTGCCTTCTGCTCCCTCGGGAACAAAACCTGGACAGCGCCAAGAATCCCTACAAAGGCCATCGCTGCCAATGCAGCCCCTTTGTAGTTCAGCTGAACAGAACATCGCTTGCCAATCACCCCTGCCTGCTTCAGGAAAAGGACCGTTGCAACAGATGCCAAGGCATGTGCGCTGCAGCAGAACGGACAGAAAGCCTTGATCTTGAACGCCTGAATCCCCACGAACCAAGTGGCAGCGGCGAGAATGGCAAAGGCACAAAGCACCTGCAGGTTCAGCGCGCGCCTGGCTTTTTCCATCCGCGGCGATTGGACGAGGAAAGTCCCCCAAAAAAAGGCACCATACAGGCCCAACCCAGGAAGCGTGATCGGCAGACCAAGCCAATAAGCCCAGGGGCTGGAAAGCACCTTGTCACAATTGGATTCAGGCCCGCAACCTGGCACACCACCTCCATCTGAAAAGGCCAGAAGTGCAAGGTAACCTGTCAATGCCATGGCCGAGGCCATCAGGAGACGTATCGCAAAAAACCGTGTCTTCGGAAACGCTTCGGGAATATTGGATCCTTCTGGTTTATCTGCCGTTCCAGGCACACCGGCCTGCTGTTTTTTTCGCTTTTTACCCATACAGTTCATCCTGGTGAAAGGCTTGCCTTGTCAAATCTCATCCATACGTGCGATTTTCAGGAAGTGATCGCCTGCACGATGACAGGTGTTGGCGGCAACTGACAACGGGGACGCACGGTATCATGCGCCCTCCTTTATCTTGCTGCAATGAAATCCAGCTATCAAATATCTATTTTTTTTCACTGGTTATCCGCAGATCATCCGGCATAAATGACCTAGGATCGGTATGAAGGATCGCAGATTCATCGAAGAAACGCTTAAAGGCACGGCCAAGCGCAGGCGCTGGCAACAGTCATGGCAGAAAATGTGGAAAGGCTTTTTCTGGGGGGCATCCATCTGGCTGACAAACCTGATTGTTTTCAAGCTCGTTCCGATCCCGTTCGCCTCCCTGGCGTGGAGCGGTGCCTTCTGGCTCACCCTCACGCTGGCGGGCTTCATTCGGAGCCAACTCACTCCCATCAATCTGCATGCAACCGCCCATTGGGTGGATCAGCAATATGGTCTCAAGGAGCGTTTCAGTGCCCTTTTGGAATTCAAGGCCCAAGGGGAATGGGCGGATTGTATCCTCAAGGACGCGTTAAGGTTTTTGGACCGGATCCAACCAGGAAATATGGTTCCATTCAAATTGCCGTCCCTCGCCAAGGGTTCCTGTCTGGTACTGGCGCTGAGCGCAGGATTAGGTTTCATACCGGAATATCGCACACAGGACTACCTGCTGAAAAAAAAGCAGGAGGCGTATATTCGCAGCAGCGGCGAGCATCTGGTCAAGTTTACACAACGAAGGATTCAACAACACACACCCGCTCTGCCATCCACGGAGCGCACCATGCAGACCCTCGAACAGTTGGGCATGCAGCTTTCCGAGGCAAAACTAGGCAGGAAAGGGGCACTGAGAGAAATCACAAATGTGATGAAAAAGGTGGAGAAGCAACAAGCTGCCATGGGGCTAAACCCCGCATTCCATCGCCTCCAGCAAAGCGCGAGCAATACGACCAGCGACGCTTCTTCCGAAAAAACGGCAGCCATGAAGAGGCGCATGGAAACCCTGACCCAAAGACTTGGTAAAAAAATGAACCAGGAGGCAGAAATACGGGGGCTTGCACGCAGCATGGATCAAGCCATGGAAACTGCCTCAAATCTGGGAACCAGTGAGGACGGCATCAACCCGTCCCTCAGCCAATCCTTGAGTCAGCAACTGAAGGAGATGGCTGAAAGCACATCCGAGGCAGGTCTTTCAGCAGACCAGATCCAGGCTGCCCTCTCGAGTCTGCAATCGGGCGACCTTGACAAACTCATGGAAGGCATGCACCAGAGCCGTCTTGATCTGGAAAACATGCTCAAGATGGCCGAAGAGCTTCAAGATCTCGAAACGCAGCTGAAACGTATTGGCAAGGATCTCGCGGAGCAGTTACGTAAAGGTCAATCCATGGCGGCAAAACACAATCTTCTGAGCAAGGCTGAGAGCATCACATCAGGACATGGCGCCGCAGGGACGACAGATGCGCTGGTTCAGGAGTTGAAAGCGGCTCTTCCTGAGGCTGCAGCCTATGGCAAGGTACAGACTTTTCTCAAGCAAGCCATCCGCGACATAGATAAAGGCCAATACCCATCCGCAGCTCAATCCCTCCGGTCCGCAGCCATGGCCTTGCAGGAATTGGGGGAGCAGTTCGGGGACATGCAATCACTGACGACGGCCATGGAGAACCTTATGAAAGCACAGATGTGCATCGGCAACTCCAAGGGATGGGGACAGTACAGCAATCCCAGTGCTGGATTCTCACAGGGAGGAAAACCGGGGAAGGGACTGGGTTCCTGGGGAAATGAAGGGGGAGAGTGGCTTTACAGAAAGAGTGGAGTGAAGGGTAATGCCCCATCGGGCATCCACCGCCCTGAGATGGAGGCAAGGGGCCTCTCGGAACGAGGAGAAGCAACACTTCCAGAAGGCCTGAGGCCCAGCGAAGTCAAGGGTAGCATCCGGGCTGGAGCCCCCATGCCTAGCATCACCCTGAAGGGATTAAGTATTCAGGGTGAGAGCCAGGTGCCATATAACGAAACGCTTACCTCCGCCCAGGCCGATGCCGAAAAAGCATTGAGCCAACAGAAGATACCTCGGGCCTACCAAAAGGCTGTGAGGGAATATTTCAATAATCTCGACACAGAATGACTGCACAGAAATGATGGAAGCAAAACATGCATATTGAGGAACAGATCAGTAAATTTCGCAGTGACCATGCTCTTTTAAAATCCGAGATTGGAAAGGTCATGGTCGGTCATGAAACGATTCTTGATGGCACCTTGACGGCTGTATTTGTCGGTGGGCATGTACTCCTGGAGGGAGTTCCTGGATTGGGAAAAACGCTGTTAATACGCACGTTGAGCCAGGCGCTTGACCTCTCCTTTAACCGTATTCAGTTCACACCTGACCTGATGCCGGCCGACATTCTGGGCACCCATCTTGTAGTGGAAAAACCGGAAGGAGGCAGAGCCTTTGAATTCCAGAAGGGACCCATCTTTGCACACTTGGTACTGGCCGACGAAATCAACAGAGCCACCCCAAAAACCCAGTCTGCCATGTTGGAGGCCATGCAGGAACAAAGTGTCACCGCAGGTGGTGCCATTCGTAAACTCAATCATCCCTTTTTTGTGTTAGCCACCCAGAATCCGATTGACCAGGAGGG
>JAAZXX010000379.1 GCA_014239995.1 Verrucomicrobiia bacterium | reverse complement strand
GCTGCTACTGACCCAAAGCGGACTTCGACCGAAGACTTCAATTACCGATAGTTTGTCATCCAACTAGTCAGGCGATAAATGCACACGTGAATATTTCGGAGTCGAAAAAATCCAATCAAACCAGAATTCAAGTGCGAGTGCAGGGTATCCAGGAAGCGTTGCGCCGTTCCCAGTCCTTCCTTCTGGCTTCGCAGTCTGAGGGCGGTTACTGGCTTGGTGAGTTGGAGGTGGATGCCACGCTTGTCTCAGATACGGTCTGTTACCACCACTGGAACGGCAAGGTGAATGAGGTTTGGCAACGTAAGGCGGTCCATCAAATCCTGTCCCTGCAACTTGATGAAGGTGGATGGAATATTTACCACGGGGGTCCCTCTGAGGTGAACGCCACCATCAAAGCCTACCTAGCCTTGAAGCTCGCCGGTTTACCCGTCTCGGACGAACGCATGCAGCGTGCACGCCGTATGGCCGTCAAGCTGGGCGGCGTGCCGAGGATGAACACCTTTTCCAAACTTTACCTTGCCCTCCTTGACCTGTTTCCATGGAAGTATCTTCCGACCATTCCCTGCGAAGTGATACTGATTGGTCAATGGTTCCCGATCAATCTTTACGAAATGAGTAACTGGACGCGCAGCATCCTTGTGCCGCTGTCCATCATTAACCACTTCCAGCCTACCCGCAAACTCAAGCATTCAATCCAGATTGACGAGCTCTATCCCGAAGGGTTTCATGAGCGCGACCTGTGTTTACCTCGGGATCCCGGTTTGTTCTCATGGCGTAACCTTTTTCTTCGCCTGGATAAGCTCCTGAAGTTGGCAGAGCGTCTTGCTCAATTTGGTCTCCATCCGTTTCGCCGTCTTGCATTGAAAAAGTCTGAGGAATGGATGCTGAAGCGTTTTGAGGGTGCCAGTGGTCTTGCTGCGATATTTCCAGCCATGCTGAATGCGCTGATTGCCATGAAAGCCATGGGTTATGAATCAAATCATCCTCAGGTATGCCGGGCTGAGCATGAACTCAAGATGCTTGAGCATTCGACGGAAACATCGGTGCGTATCGAACCCTGCCTCTCCCCAGTCTGGGATACTGCTATTACCTCCATGTGTCTTTGTGCCTCTGGAGTATCCGTCGATCATCCCAAGTTACGCAAGGCTGCTGATTACCTGATTCGCAAGGAAATACGTTTCAGAGGTGACTGGATCCATAAGAACGACACGGATGTAGATCCCAGCGGTTGGGCTTTTGAGCATGAAAACAAATGGAACCCGGATGTGGATGATTCCGCCATGGTCATGTTGGCACTCAGGTTGCTCAAGGCGACCGACGAGAAGGTGCGGCGAGACTGCATTGGCAGGGGTTTGAATTGGCTCATGACTTTTCAATGCAAAAACGGAGGATGGGCGGCTTTTGACAAGGATTGTACCAGGAGCATCTTGGAGAAGGTGCCTTTCGCGGATCATAACGCCATGCTGGATCCTGAATGTGTTGACATTACCGCGCGTATTCTCGAGCTGCTCGCTTATGAAGGTTACACTCGGGAACATCATCAAGTGGACCACGCACTGACATTCATTCGCTCTCAACAGGAAGAGGACGGCTCCTGGTTTGGCCGCTGGGGGGTGAATTACATCTATGGCACCTGGCAAGTCCTGAGAGGCTTGCACGCCTTAAAGGTTGGAATGGATTCATCCTGGTTGCAAAAAGCCAGAAACTGGCTCGAAAGTGTTCAGCTTGAGGACGGAGGATGGGGAGAGGGATGCGATACCTATGAAGAACCTGTTCTCAAGGGGAAGGGCCCCAGCACACCGTCCCAGACTGCTTGGGCGGTCATGGGCTTGTGCGCCTTTGACGACCCGGAGTTGCCCAGCCTACAGCGTGGTGTTCAGTATCTGATCAACAGGCAATCGGCGGATGGATCATGGCCTGAGAATGCAACCACGGGAACCGGGTTTCCCAAGGTGTATTACCTCAAATATGACATGTACAGAAATACGTGGCCACTGCTTGCCCTAGCTACTTACCAGTCATTACTCGATGTCTGTTCGAGTGACTGATCCTTTAGTGGCTCGAGCCGGGATGGTTTCCCCGATGAGGTAAGCATGCCAGATCATTCCAATGAACAAGAAACCCTTAGTCTGCTTTGCTGTTCCGCAGGAACATAAATATTTTCGTGCTCCAGGGGGCGTATTGACACTCGTAACGGGCATGGGAGCGATCCCCGCTCGGGAAGCCCTTTCAAAGGCGCTTGAAAGCGAAAAACCCGCCTGTATTGTTGCTGCCGGTTTCGCTGGTGCTCTCAATCCCGGATTATATGTCGGGCAGGTGATTCTGGATGATCGTGATGGGGTTTCAGAAGAGATTTGCCCCGGTTTTGCTTCCATGCCCGACATCGTTTGTGGACGTGTTTTCTCCGCTTCCCGCGTGCTTGTCGATCCGCGCCAAAAGAGGCGTCTTCAGGAGGAAACAGGTGCGGATGCGGTAGACTTGGAATCTCAGGCAATTCGAGTCGTGGCTGAACAGAACGGTATCCCGATGCTTGCCCTGAGGGTGATCTCTGATGCCGCCTCTTTTACGCTACCCCTTGATTTTAACCGGTGCTTGACTCCCAAAGGCACCATGCACCTCGGCTATCTCCTGGGTTACCTGATACGGCACCCATCCACTCTGCCAGCGTTGATGCGTTTTCATAAACAAGTTCGATTGGCTGCGCTACAACTCGGCAAGGCACTTGATTCCATGATGATGAGATCCAGTTTCTGATGCTTTCGATCCTCGATTTTCTGTAAACTGCAATCGACAACAGGGGTGCTCTTGATTGGGTCCGTTCCTCTCCTTTCAGGAGGCAGGGGATTTTTTTATATCCGCTCAAAATAGCGTTGACGTTCCCAGTCCGTGACAGCGCTGGCGAAGGCCTGGATTTCCAGTTGGGCTGTCCGGACGTAAAAATCAACTACCGCATCCCCCAGGGTTTCGCGTGCCAAAGTGCTTTGATTCAAACTGTTTTTGGCTTCTTCAAGTGAGCCTGGAAGTGCTGGAAGGCTTTCGTCCATGTAGGCGTTGCCCTCATAACTCCCTGGACAGTCGAGTTTTTCGTCGATTCCGGCCATCCCGGCAATCAGCATGGCTGCGAATGCAAGATAAGGGTTGGCATCGGCTCCCGGCATGCGGTTCTCTATGCGAAATGACGGACCGTGCCCTACCACACGGAAACCCGCTGTACGGTTATCCATGGACCAGGCCATGCGCGTCGGAGCCCATGAACCTGATTGATAGCGTTTGTATGCATTGATGGTGGGTGCAAAGAAAAGACAAAGTTCAGGACTGTACTTAAGGAGTCCTCCCAGGAAATGCTTGAAGGTTTTGCTTGGTTTTCCCCCTCTGGAATCCCAGAAAAGGTTTTTACCCGCTTTCTGGAGTGAAATGTGGATATGGCAACTGTTACCTGCTTCCTCCTCGGCAAATTTCGGAATGAAAGTAGCTGACTTGCCTTCGCGATGCACGATTTCCTTCACGGCTTGCTTGAAGATTACGTGTCGGTCCGCAGTTTCGAGCGCTTCCGCATATTCCACGTTGATCTCGTGTTGTCCTCTGCTCCATTCACCCTTGCTGCATTCAACGGGGATGCCCGATTGAGTGAGTTCATTCCTCAGGCATCGGAGAATTGGTTCCTCACGTCCAGGTTGAAGGATATGATAGTCGATGCGATAATCGCTGGAGGGTCGAAGATTGCCGTAGCCCTCATCAAATGCCTTCGAATAGTCCTGGTTGAAAATGAAAAACTCCAACTCGCTGGCCATGAATGTTTTGATTTTTTTCTGAACAAGGCGATCGAGTTGTCTCTTCAATACGGAGCGTGGTGCCTCCATGACCGGACTGCCGTCATGATGCAGGTAATCGCAGATTACCAGCGCTGTGCCGGGTTGCCATGTCAGGATCTTGAGGCTTGCTGGATCGGGTTTCATCATGAAATCACCAAATCCGTTTTCCCAGTTGGCAACCTTGAAACCGTCCATGGGGTCCATCTCCATGTTGACCGTGAGTAAATAATTACATCCGTGTGTACCGTGGTCTGCAACCTGTTTCAGATAAAAGGCGCCTGTAAAACGTTTGCCAACCAGTCTGCCGAGTGCATCAGGAAAAGCGACGATGACCGTGTCAATTTCTCCAGCCTTGATTTTTGATTTCAGAGTCTTGGTGTCCATGATTCAGGGCGTGTTATTCCGCGATGAAAATGTTCTTGATTTCGGAGTAACCATCCAGTGCCTGCATTCCGAGATCGCGTCCGATACCGCTTTGCTTGTATCCCCCAAAAGGGGCTTCCACATGCACACTGGAATGGGTGTTGATGCTTAAGACACCACTTTCTACTCCTCGAGCTACCCGTATGGCACGACTGATATTTTGGGTCCAAATAGACCCACTGAGGCCATAAGGCGTATCGTTGAC
>JAAZXX010000378.1 GCA_014239995.1 Verrucomicrobiia bacterium | reverse complement strand
GGGTGCAACAAAGAGGCGTGTGCTTTTCGCGACCTGCATGAAGCATTTCAGCGGCAAGATGCCGTGGTCCTTGGTGTCAGCACAGACTCGGTCAAATCCCATGACAAGTTTGTGGACAAATTTGGCCTGCCTTTTCTCCTGCTGGCGGATGAAGACAAGCAAATCGTTTCCAAGTATGGTGTCTGGGGGCCTAAACAATTCATGGGAAAGTTCTATGATGGCATCCATCGCAGTACCTTTCTGATTGGTCCGACTGGCGCCATCGTAAGAATCTGGCCCAAGGTCAAGCCAGAGCTTCATCCCCGGGAGGTCCTGGAGGTCATTGAAAGCCTTTGAAGGCTGAATGCACCCTTTGTTTCCCTTGTTGCTTTCCTTTCCCAGTTCAGGACAGGTCCCAAGGGAGTATCAGCGCTTGAAGTTACTCAGGGCTTTTCTAAGGACGACAATGCGTGCACTAACCTCTGCTGGATCGTTCTTCTGGTGTCCCTTTGCGATGCTTTGTCCGGATGGGTTCTGTAGATACAGGGACCTTGTTACTTAGCGCTAGGCGGTTTCTGTCTGCAAAGCTAGAGTCGAACCATGAAGCGTCCTTCCAGATTCTTTTTGGCACTGGCGATCTTTTGGTTTCCCCTGACCGCGTCGGCCAATGCCGGGACCCCACTGATGTGGGCCTCGATGCTCCATTTGATCTTTGGAAACATGGTGCTCGGGGTCATCGAGGGATTGCTGCTGGCATGGGCCTTCAAACTTTCGAAATGGAAGTCGATTGCGATCCTTATCGTTTCAAATTACGCATCGGCGTGGTGCGGAAGACTAATTGCAACCGATGATCTGCTGGGTCTTCAGGACCTCAGCATTCAGAACCTCTGGAGTGGGTTCCTCGTCCTCGTCGCTTTGGCGTTTTGCCTGACCCTTCTGTTGGAGTTTCCTTTTTTCTGGTTCGCACTGCGTTCTCGAGAGCGTGCTTTGCGACGGGCACTCAAGGCCACTCCGGTGGTGCATGCCATCAGTTACACCATGCTTTTTGCTTGGTATTGGTTGGCGAGTGGTACCTCCATGCTCACCCAGCTCGAGCCTGTGTCCGTTCAAGAAATACCTTCCATGGAGGGACATAGCCTCTATTACCTATCCACCGAGGGAGACCGGGTGTTTCGGATAGACTTGAATGATCCGGATGCACGGAAGGTGATCATACCAGTCGTCGCTCCGGATCAAAACGACCGTCTTTTTGTGCATTCCAACGGGGATGCAGCCTTTGATCTTTACCTGTTACTCGAATCGCAGGGTGCTCGCAAATCACTCTTGCTTGGATCCTTTGCCGGGAAGGTAGCCCTTGAGCCGCGCATTGCTGAAAGGGGTATCGAGGGTGCCAGGAATACAGGTGGTAATTTTGGCACGGTTCCTTCCCTTGCTGCTGCATCGGACTGGAAGTTTCAAACCGGATTCTGGGCTCTTGAGGGCATCAGTGGATGGAACACCCGAAACAATCAAAGGATGCATTATTCCCTTGAAATGCCTTTTGTTTCCTGGCCGGTGCGCAATGCAACCTGCCTCGATGGAGGTTTCCTTATTTTCCAGTTGGGAGACGACCAGATATGCTGGATGCATCCTGAAACCCGAAAAGTAGCCTTGCTGGCGCGCGGCAAGGGTCCGGTTGTCAGTCAGGCCAACGGGTCACCTACAGCACCTGCCGGCAACGGTGTTTAGTGTGGAGCCTGCCTTTTGAAACCAGATGCAGTCGGTGGTATGGTTGGGCTATTCCGCGCCGTCGCTTGTTGCAGCCGCGGCTACAGGCCCTGCTCCGGTTGCTTCATTCCATGTTTGTCGTAGAGTCGTTCCCAGTAGTCGCTCCAGTAGCCATCGTAATAGTCATAGGCGGCCTTTTCGATGTGGAGAGGATCCTTGACCCTTGGCATTTTCGCCAGGTCCAAGTGCGCAAGGTGAGCCTTCCCGACACGCGCTCGAGGTGAGGAGAAACGCCAGGTGCCCTGGCCCATGACCGCCTCGCAGAGACTGGCTCCGAGAGGATCGTATTCCATGAGTTGTCGGCGGGTATGGATGTGGTTATGGTCATGATCCATCGTGCGGTTGGTATCATACCAGCTCTGGAAGATCTCTGCCCAGTATTCGGCCCGATTCTTGGCCGCATAACATGGCTTGGGGCCACCGAATACAATCAGGACCTTGTCATCCCCTGTGACCTTTGCTTTTGCGTTCACTCGCATGCCGTTGACGGTGATATCCCCATCATCCAGGCATTTGGAGAGTAATGCCTTGGATTCCCCTGGAAAGGCTGCCACGAGAGCTTCCAGCAGGCTGACGGGTTGCTTGGTTTTCACCCGGCGAAAGCGCTGTGCCGCCCGTCCATCATTCCAGATACCTTTTGTTTTCGCTGCCTCGAAGCTTTCAGTGAGGCGCTCCTGGAGTGCCGTGTCAAAGCCTGCACCATGTACGACATGTCCGAATTCGTGGACGAGGATACTCTCCAACTGCATGCCACCCTCGTATTCCATCACGTCCTCTTCTGCAAATACCACCGTGGGCCGGGATCCGATGTGGGTCAGGAAACCGCGTTGTCGCCAGTTATAAAAATCAAGTTCACTTCCCTCTTTGTTCGTTGTGAATTGTGGCAGTTGTGAGGTCAACTCGTCGTGGGCGATCAACAGGCACAAGACCTTCTTCATACGTATGCGCGTGGCGATCTCAGGCTGGATGCTGCGCATCAACATGTCGAACAGGTAGGCTGTTTCCCTGTGAACCATGTCCGGTACTTTTTCGGAGGTCACAATCAGGATGCCTTGTACCAGTGTCGCCTTCTTGTAAAACCCGGTATCCAGTTTGTATTCCCTGGCCTGCACCTCGCTCAGCGGTTGAACATGGTATGCAGACCAAGCATCAAGACAGAGTCCGCTTGCCAATAAAAACATCAGGATGGATTTCATGAGGAAAGCATTCTAACGTGTCTTGTCCATGAAGGCCAAGCTGTATAAGGAAGCGGTTTTGTGTGCCACGTCTTGAGCCCCGTGAAACCTTTAGAAAGATGAATTTGGTGCTCAAGCTTCTTGCGATGGCATGACATTTAGCTTCAAGAGGCAGGTGCTGCGGCCAGATGAAGCCAGAAGCTCTGTACTGGGTTCCACTGTCACACCGCACTCGGTTACTTCGAGAGCGCCTCGTGGTGTATCCGGCATCTTGGTAGTGCCGACTGCAGGCGTTGGGCTCCTTGGGCTGAAATATGCGTCGCCTGGATGTGGAGCTCGTGCAGGCTCCTGATTTTTGAAAGAAATTCAACGGATGCATCCGTGATGGGCACGTGGTGGAGCCAGAGTTTTTTGAGTTTGGACAGGGTGTTCAGGGACCTGACCCCCCGGTCTGTAATCCCTGTTTCCCCCAAGTGAAGCCCCTCGAGGTTGACCAGTTTGACGATATGGACGACCCCTTGGTCGGTGATCTGGTTTCCCCGTAACCCAAGATACGTCAACTGAAGCATCCGTGACAGGTGGGCGACACCCGCATCGGTCAGCTTTGTTTCTCCGATGGGCAACAGTTTCAGTGACCTTGAGATTGCCAGTTGGCGAGCACCTTCGTCTCCAACCTGAGTACGATAAAGGTTGAGCCACTCCAAATGAGGAAGTTTGCAGATGTGAGCCATGCCTGCGTTACCCACGTTGGTGTTTTCAAGTGAAAGGTCCGTCAGTTCAGGTGAAAGCGCCAGAAAATCCAAGCTATCCGGTTGGACATGTGCCTTGTTCAGGATGATTTCGACTGCCTTGCTCTGTTTGTAAAAGATCTTTCCTCCCAACGAAGAAATGGTTTGCTCCAAAGTCTGCTCGTCGCCGAAAGCAAGCTGGGTCAACAAGCATCCGAGGGCGAAAAAGGCGCTTCCTTTCTCAAGTCTAAAATCTTTCATCATGACGATGTGGGGTATGGGTAGGAGGTTTCCTGTGGAGCCTGGTTTTAGACGTCTGATTGAAAGTTTTACCCGTGAAATGGTTTGCCCTAGCCCGAGATTATTTTTTCGAAACCACCATAACTCTGGGAATGAGTCCTCTCCTTTTTCAGGGGGAGGCGATATGAATAATAGAACGATGACAGTCAAGCTCAGCAGCAGGGTCATACCGAGGAGTAGATATTTCGCCAATGAAAGTAATAACTCGAGCATTACGGTGGGTTCCATGGTGCGTCTCTTATAAGTGGGCAACCTATGAGAGATCTCGTTTAAAACGGTATCCGCAGCGATCCTTCGCGGCAAACATCATCGTATACAATTCAACGCCTTTTTATCTTGCTTGTCCAGCTATTGGCGTAACCCATGAGACAGCCTGATGCCAATCCACCGATATGCGCGGTGTTGGCAACGACGAGGACATCACCGGGCTGACACATCTCGACCGCAGCGTGGATCATGATGTTGTCGCCCGGGTGGCTGAGCACGGTGACCGCCGACCCGGCGATCTTCGTGTCGAGT
>JAAZXX010000377.1 GCA_014239995.1 Verrucomicrobiia bacterium | reverse complement strand
ATTGGTGGACGCCAAGCGGAATTAACCTGATGCTTCTGCACAACAAAAATCCCCGTAATAACGACATCATATGACGCAATAGCTTCTATAGTATCTGTCCCAGCTAATCCAGGAGATCGAATGAAGAAGCAGTACGCACCCACAAAATCCTCTTTTCCAGTCCGTAAATGGGCAAGATTTTCAAACATTCCCATGTGCAGTAACCCCAACTGCTGCAGTTCAAAAAGCAAAAAATTAATGTACGACACAAATGAGAAATTATTGGAAGGGTCCGGGTGCGGTATTGGACAACACCATGAGCATTGTTGTAGCGCCGAAGGGAACAAAACCTGTACTCCGGGAGACTGGGTAGTGCTATATCACCAGGTCGAGCCGGACTGGGAAGATGTGGTGCGACGTAAGTGGATGGACCGGTGGATGCATGGGCAGTGCACACTAAAAGAGGCCATTGCAGGCTATAAAAAAGAATGGGGGAGCTGTGAAGCGCTCGAGCAGAGGGCGGCCGCATGAGTGGCCGCCCCACTGCTTTTGGCCCGGGTCAACAAGACACAGATCTGGTCGATCAGGAAGTTGCTCAACTTGACCTTACTGGTACAACAGAGAACCCAGGGGGGGTGCGACGTTGAGTGGTCAAGTATTGGAGCTGGAAGCAAAGCAAAAACCGACGAAGCATCAGCTGCTCACCCAGGCGTCGCGTCTGCAGACTGATGCCTTGAAATGGGGTCTGCGTGCGCTCAAGCATGCAAAAGATCTGCACATGAAATTGGAACAGAACAAGGAAGACTTCTTTCCGATTCGTGTTGATAACGAGCGATTGTTGAATACTTTGTGCGACCATGTTCGATCGCTGTGCCCTGACGTTGCACCGACAAGTCTTGAAGAACTCGTTGAACAAACACCCCAGATCGAGTCACGGCTGTCGTCCATCAAGTTGCCACGTTGCCCCTCGGACAGAACCATAAAAGTCATCATTGAAAGCTGCTCACTGCATCGCATCGAGTATGAATTGTTGCGTTGGAAAGCAGCCTGGGGGGTTAACAACCTGTTGCCCATGGTATTTGGAAAGTATTTTTCGGAAATCACCCTCAGTGATTTTTTCGAGCTGATGTCGGCTGTATTGAAAACCGACAAACAGGAATTACGCTCGGCTCTAAACCCGGATGGATTCCTGGCCCGCTCACGCATCATGCGTCTGAAACATGGTGGTGGAAGTCGTCTTCACTCTAATGTGGAGGACTGTCTTCAAATGCGAAATGGGATTCTCCAGTTGTTTGAGACGGCCAATGGTGATTTTGGAAGACTGGTGCGGACTATGGCCAGCCCATCACCGAAGGAAGGCCTGGGCGCTCATGACTTTTCCTACCTGGATAAAGAGTGGGAACTGGCCACTGGCTACCTGAAGGGCTCGCTGGAAGGAAGCTGTCTGGGTGCAAATATCCTCTTGCAGGGACCACCGGGACTGGGTAAGACTGAATTTGCACGTGCAGTGGCGCGTGCGGTCGGTGCACTGGGATACGAAGTTAAATCCTCTACCCTGAATCATGAACTCATCTCCCCACATGAGCGCAGGGAGCGGTACTTGTTGGCGGGAGAATTGCTGCCCAAAAATAATAATACGGTGCTCATCTTTGATGATGCTGATGGTTCGTTGGGTTGGGAAGCACACTCGGCCGTAAGGGTACCCTGGTCAAAGGCCGCATTGAACCAGATGCTGGAGAACAACCCGTTTCCCGCCATTTGGCTGATGAACGATACCAGCGACATTGACCCCGCATTGATGAGACGATTTGATGTCAACATTCCCTTTCGTCGCCCGCCCTCCGCGATCATCAAGCAACTATTGAAAAAGTCACTGCCCTCCAGTTCTGTAACCAGTGAATGGATCGGTCAAGTAGCCGAGGCGACCGGCGTTACGCCGGCCGTGGTAAAACGTCTGGGGCGGCTCACTGAACGCCTGGACAAGCAAGACAAGACCCAGGGGTTGCTAAGCATCAGTCTCGAAATGAGTGGGATCAAACTGGTTGCATCTGGTAGCAATGAATTCAAGCGTCGATATTGTAATGCGGAGCCGGGAATTGAAGTGATTTGCGAGTTCCTGGAGAGTTCAAAATCATCCAGGTTAATGCTGCACGGCCCGACTGGAACAGGCAAAACAGCATTGGCAAAGCACCTCGCACAGTCCACCCACTTGAGTCCAAAACTGATTCGGCCATCCGACATCCTGGGTATGTTTGTGGGTGAAACTGAGGGGAATATCGCGCGCTTGTTTCTCGAAACAGATCCGACATGCCAATTGATCATACTTGACGAGTTTGAGTCCCTGGCCCAGGACAGACGGGGAAGTCACCACAACTGGGAGGTATCCAAGGTCGCTGAACTGCTTGGCCAGTTTGATGATTATGCAGGGCGGGTCATTGCCTGTACCAACTTGCCCGAAAATGTTGATACCGCGATTCGCCGGCGTTTTCATCTAAAAGCCCAGGTAGGTGGTCTCAATCAAAAGCAGAGGGTTGAAGTGGTTACCGAATTTGCCACGCAACTCAATTGCGATCTTCCAGAAGACATTGGCTCGTTTACCGATGAGCTCGACGGATTAGCCTATGGTCACCTGGTCAATGCAGCAGAAGTCGCCCGGTATTCGGCAAGCCTGGACTGGGATCGGTTCAGGCGGTTGATTCGTGCGGAACTGGGAAGTACGGAGGGCGGTGTTCGTCGCGGTATTGGTTTTGTGACAGGTGGATATAATGAGTGATGATAAATATCCCCACTTGTCATCCATGCTGGGTGCAATCGATGGCACAGTCGGTTGCATTTTTGGTTTGCTCAAATTGGTGGGTTGGCTGTTCCTGATATTAATCCTGATGGGGGGGTTGCAGGACTGACTTGGCTGATGTGCATTATGGGTGTGCTGAATTGCTTGAGGACGCAAGATCTTTTCAAGCTTAACTCGCGTTGCCCCAATTTCCATTACCACCAAATGGATTCAGTGATAAAGTTCGGCAAGTCTTCGCGCGGTCTTTGAAAATTCTTTTCGTAATTTTGTTGGCGCAAGTATCTCTACCTGATCTCCAAAACCCAGCAACCACCAGCGAATCTCGCTGTTGTCGGGTACTGTGGCCGATACTTGGATATTGCCGTCTTTCAATTCCTTGATTTCTTGATCTTTTGACAATCGTGATTCACGCAGGTGGAAAGCAGCCGTTGGTGTCATTCTGAACTTCAATTTCAAGTTGCCGTCACCTACGGGGTAAGCAAAACTGGAGTTCTTTTCAATATAGGTATCAAGGTCAAAGTCGCGATGGCGGACAGCTGGCGTATCGATCAATTCGGCCGAGCGAAATCGATGTAATGCCAGATGCTTGATATCCTTGTAATCCCACAGCGTGCACACGAGGTAGTGGATTCCTTCCTTAACGACCAGTCCAAGTGGGTTGACCACGTATTGGGTTTCGTCTTTACATTCACGGCGGCGGTAAACGGCATTAAATCGGCTTTTTTCCAACAAACTGGAAAACACTACATCCCGTATGCCTGGATTTACAGGGGGCGTTATTAACCTGGGTCCCCGGTTTAGCAGTCGTACGTTTTTCCGCCAACCCCTAAAACGGGTAGTCTTCATGACTTCCCTGGCACGGGCTAAATAGGGCGCGATCAAGTCCAGCGTAGAACCAGGCAGCATGGGCTCCAGATACCGTTCTGCCAGCGTAAACACCAGCGCGGTTGACGCTGTCATGGAGGGTATCTCAAGTGCATGGGCATCTTTCGCCCACTGCCAATATTTCTCGGTGCCTTCTGATTTGTCCACCAATGGAAAATCACTGGAGGTCTTGTCCAAGTCACGTTGGACAGTTCGCAAAGAAATGTCATATCCCTCGCTCTCAAGATACTGGTGTATGGCCTTGGTGCTGATCCATCGAGGGTGGGCGGGGATATGCTTGAGCATGGTCCATTGACGAGACAACGTATCTGACATCTTTTTCATGACTCCATATTTTTATTCATTATAGCGACACTATGTGTCGTTCTCGCAATGATACTGTGTGGCAATGGCCAGGGAATGCGGGTAAATGGGGACGAGACGGTTGAGACGGTGATGGCTTTCTTGAAAATTTCAGCCATGTTTGATTTTGGGGTACCTATCAGCGAACGAGGACAATATTCTGTTAATGTGCGTTTACAAGAGTGATTTTTTACTCAACCACGTAGCCCGAGTATTTTATGAATCCAAACAGTCCTGGCGCACCTCAAGATTTGCTTGAATGGTACAAACGCTCAAGTATCAACCGGCTAACTACATTTCTCGCAGAAACGGAACAGATTGATATCCATCAATTGGTTGCCGCATATCATTATGTCCGAAGCTCTGCACCACACCGTCATGAGCGAAGTAAACAATATTTTGTCGGCCATTCAGGTATCCCCTCGAGTGGATCAAAGTCCAATCGTCGCGAAGAACATCTGGCCAT
>JAAZXX010000376.1 GCA_014239995.1 Verrucomicrobiia bacterium | reverse complement strand
GTGTGACAGACCTGGTCCTTTCCAAGGACAAATCAGAGGCTTACCCTGATCTTGCAATCTATGAGGCCTCTGAGAAGCTCTTTGTGCTTCATGGAGGCAATCTCATCGACAATCCAGCAGAACATCTTGCAGGCAACGACATCGAGACAATTGTGAAGAAATCAAAAGAAAATTTTGATCGTGTTGTCATTGATTCGGCTCCCTTGGGTCCTGTGGGGGACACCCTCTCGGTTGCAGGGCTTGCAGACATGGTTTGCCTTGTGGTCCGGTCTGGTAAGACCACATCAAAAATAGTTCTAAGAATCATTGACAGCCTTCACCGCCACGGTCAGACACCTGCGGGCATTATTTTGAATTACGTCGAAGTCAAAGCAAACTATGGTTCCTACTATTATTACTACAGCAGTAGTAAAGAAAAAACATATCCTTCCGCGGGTTATAAGAAAAAAGAGGTTTCTCAGTATGAGGAAAAGGAGCCAAGCACGCAGGATGCAGATTACTCTCGTGAGAAGCGGGTGTGATTATCAAAAAAGAATATCTAACAATAGACGCAATGATTTACATTGTAGTTGACCATCTACACCCACCAACATAATGTGACCTCATGGAGAGCACTTCGAAAGACGATACAAGAACGCCCTACAGCAAGCCCCTGCTGAGTCTCATCGGCAAGATGGACGAACTTACATCTGGCGGCAGTGGCTCCAAGAACGAATCATCAGGCAAGGGCAAGGGCAAGGGCAAGAGCAGCAGCAGCAGCAGCAGCAAGAGCAGCAAGAGGCGCCCCTGAAAGGGCCGATTTGCAAACCGCGGAACACCTTAGAAGCGGAGTACCCACATCGGGGCTCGAGATCTTGGCGAACCTGTCGCATCCCATTTTTGCCACCAACGAAGCAGTTTGGCAAGCCACCCATCATCCTTGATTAGCAAGGATACTTCTTGAACAAGGAACTGCTCATTCGTGTTGTAACGGATGCAAGGGGATGTCCGTTTTACCGAATCACACGATTATCCCCTTCGAGTTACAGGGTATGGTTTGGGGTTGATCGACAATTTGTAATTTCGCCACAGTTACCTCTCGATCATCCACACATCATCACTTGGAAAGCGTGGCCACCAAAAGACAAACGGCTGGCCAGGCATTATCAACACAACCATATCAGACCCTTGATCAAGTCTTGGAAAGGGGCGCTTGTGCTGCATGCCAGTTCCGTCGCAAACCAGTTGGGATGCTTTGGATTTTTTGGTAAATCAGGTGTTGGAAAATCAACCGTTGCAGCCCATTTTTCTCAAAAATCAAGTTTGGAATCCTGGGGAGATGACTGGCTGGAATTGATTCAAACCAACAGTGGTTTTATATCCATGCGCAACCCATCTTGCACTAGGCTCAAACCATCCCACGCAATCCAGCTCGAAAAAGCTGATCTTTTCACGACGATCGGCAAACGACCCTCGGCGACTTCAGATAAGTTTGAATATGTGCCAAAACAAGGGAAAATTTCTGAAAAGCTCAAGCCCTTGTCAGCCTTATTTTTTCTCAATCCAACCGGTGAGGTGGAAAGTCCGTCTTTACAAAGAATGGCACCGGCTCATGCCTTTTCATCTCTTTGTCAGCACCTGTTTCGACTCGACACCAAGAATCCTGCTCACTTATATCGCGAATTCCACCAGTTAAGTGAGCTGACACAAACCGTCCCGGTATTCAACCTGAGTTATCCACACTCGCTCAAGCAACTATCATCCCTTCGCAACTTGTTGGAACAGCACCTGGATTTTAGTTAAGATTTCCTCGCTACGGTCATGGGTCTCAAATCGCATTGGTATTCCCAATTAAACCATCGGCTTACTAATTTAGGGCTCGCCATGAGTCTCTTCTGGAACAGCGGGCCTTGGAGTGCGGGGACTGTTCTGTTGATGATTGGGCTTGAGGGAATGATACCCATGGCGCTTATTTTTGCAACGCGTCATGTTGTCAATACATATCCACAATCCGATAATCTTGGCGCCTGGATAGCAGGGCCTGTCTTGATTTATCTCATCCTGCTTGCACTTCGCGAGGGATTCCAACTTGGTAGCGATTGTCTTGGCGCATATCATGAAGAACGGACATCCAACTACATCACCACAGAGATTCAAAACAAAATCTCGGATGTGGATATGATTCATTTCGAATCTACCGAATTTTACGACCGTCTGCATAGGGCAGGGTTTGAATCTGATGAGCATGTCAACGATGTACTCGCACAATGTGGATCGCTATGCTCAGGCACTATCACACTCTGTGGTTTGTTTTGGGTGGTTTACGGCTATGCCTGGTGGTTTCCCCTGATGTTTTTTGCAGCATCTATTCCTGTCTTTCTGACCTTGGTATCCGACGCACAGGCGCGTTTTGACTGGTCCAAAAAAATGACTCAAATTCAGCGTAAAAGCAGATACATGCATTGCCTGATGGTCGAAGAAGAGTCTGCATCGGAACTTAGGATTTACGGACTCAAGGATAAATTCAGAGAGTTGTTTCAAAAACTCACAAGGCATCTTTTGCATGCCAGAATCTCAATGAACCAGAAGCAAGCCCTACGGTTAAGTCTTGCGAGAATCGTTTCCTTTTTCCTTTTGGGTTTTGGTCTGATCTTCATCTTAAACCAGTTTCGGGCGGGGGTCGTGAATCCGGGAGATATGGCACTGTTCGGGCATGCCATACTGCTATACAAGCAGGCTGTTCAGACAATGGTAGGTGAATCTGCGAATCTTTACCGGTCGGCTATTTTCCTAAGTGATCTGAATTTTGTCCTGCAACTCCGACCATCCATCTCGGCTCCTTCTAAACCAGTTGCATGTGTGGACCTGCAAAAGCATCCCATCTGGTTTCGAGACATCTCGTTTCAATATCCCGGCACGATCGTACCTGCCATTGACCAGCTTAACATTCAAATTCCTGCTCAGAAAATCACACTTATTTACGGTGAAAACGGATCCGGAAAATCAACACTGGCCAAGTTGTTATGTCGTTTTTTTGACCCCAGCAAAGGCAGCATCATGTTTGGTGATACGAACCTTAAGAGTTTTGACCCAAAATGTCTCAGATCCAAGATGGGGATTCTCTTCCAAGATCCTGTGCAGTATTACTTGTCAGCCAAAGAGAATGTCACCCTTGGGAATATTCATGAAGAGGATAACCCTTCAGCTTATGCGAACGCATTGGAACATGCTCAAGCCAGTGAGACCATGCAGGAGTTACCGAGGGGAGACCAAACCCTGCTAGGAAGATGGTTCCAGGAAGGCATCGAGTTGAGTGGAGGGCAATGGCAGCGTTTGGCGCTTGCAAGGCTGCATTATGCTGATCGCCCAATCTGGATTCTCGATGAACCCACCAGCGCCATGGATCCATGGGCAGAGCATAAATGGCTGCAATCGATGAAAAAAGATTCCAAAGGGCGGACGGTGATCATCATCACACATCGTATTGCAACCGCACGCATTGCTGACCATGTCATCATCATGAAAAATGGAAAATCCCTGGAATCCGGATCACCGCAGGCATTGAGAAAGCAAAACGGGTATTTTACAAAGGTCTGTGAAAACGATCTGCACCCGTGAAACCAGCATGCGTCCCACGAACATGATGAACGCACCTGTTAGAGGTATTTTTTTATTCCACATCTGATTCTGTCGCCATATTGGCGCAGCGGGTGTTTTCGCCCGTATACATGATCCATGTAATCTTGAGGAGGACACAACCATCTAAGCAAATATGCTCCTTTGTCTTTAAAACTCGGGATTTCCATCCAGCGTCTGAAAAAATCCCCCCCCTTGGAACGGCGATCCTTGGTGTAAATAGCGGAGGGTTCTACGTGAGTTTGCGCAATCCAGTCCATTTGTTCCAAAACCTGTTGAGGAATTACCATGGAAGTAATTCTTTGCATATCCTTCAGATTATGTGCGAGAACTGTGGCTACCTTTTTTTGCTCGGCCAACACCAGAAGTTCTTTCCAGTCAGCAGTTGAGAAGTTCTGGATAAGAAAATACATATCTAGAATCCAGGCAAATCTGCGATCCGATGCATGATGCCCCATACGATGAAGGCAAACGATGATCAGATGCTTAACGGGATCCGGCATCAGAAATGGAAAATCAATTCCCTCAGGGGTCACCGCATCCTCAAGCAATTCATCATACTCGAAAGCACACAAAGGCGATCGATTATTAAGACGCAGGTGCAGTTCAATGGACAGGGAACTTGTGCGTTTAACCCTGGGAACAAAACATCTTTCAAAGGATAGAGAACCCCAGTTGAGGCAAGGAGCAGTCATGTATCCCAATTCCTTGACTCCTTGGAGTGCAGAATCCCACTGAGAAGATTCTATGAGCAAATACAGGTCCTGATAAGTCCTACAGTGAAATGAAGGATACACGGAGAATGCTAATGCAGGCCCCTTGAACCAAATTGGACGCACCCCATTTTCGGCTAGTTGAAGGACGGTGTGCGTCAATATCTTTCGCC
>JAAZXX010000375.1 GCA_014239995.1 Verrucomicrobiia bacterium | reverse complement strand
GAAAGGCGGGCAAGTGGAAAATTCACGAAAACGCCTTCAAAACATCATCTGAACATGGGGGCGGAGAAGGAGAAGACCACGAAGATGGAGAGCAAGATGGGGACGTAGAAGGCGAAGGCGGAGACCGTGACGGGGACGAAGTTGGCGAAGACGGAGACGGAGCGGATGAATCGACAAGTCCAGTCATCGCTTCGATCAAAGGGAAGGCTGAGGCCAGTATCGCTAAGGTAGGCTGGCGTTTAATGCGTGAGGTGGATGGCAAAGTCATTTATGAAGTCCAATTACGTCAACGAATTGAAGGCAAAGCCGGAGATTGGAGACATGAAGCTGAAACAGCAAAGACCTATGTCCTTGTTGATGGGCTCAAGCCAAATACAACCTACGATGTAAGGATTCGAGGGTGGATAGGAGGAAAGGCGGGCAAGTGGAAAATTCACGAAAACGCCTTCAAAACATCATCTGAACAAGGGGATGGCGAAGGCCGAGAAGATGGAGGGCGAGATGAGGATGAAGATGGCGAAGGCGAAAACGGAGATCGTGACAAAGATAAAGGAGGTGAAGGCGAAGATGGGGAAAGAGAAGGTGATGAAGGCGACGGGGACAGAGACGACGAAGATGGAGATGGAAAGCGAGATGGGGACGAAGGCGACGACAGGGAAAGGGGAAGCGATGATGAGGGACAAGTCACCGGAAAGCCGGGAGGAATAAAGACTGGTGAAGTCGGCGAGCATTCAGCCGTAGTCTGGTGGTCCAAACCAGAAAAGCCAAAGAACGCTGAGTTCTTTTATGACATTCAACTGCGAAAGCGAATTAACGGCAAGCCAACTGAGTGGAAACAAGCCGTTGAAACCACTAGAAATGAAATTGTCCTGAAGGAATTGGCTTCCGGAACCCTATATGAGGTTCGCGTCCGTGCTTGGGTGAACAAGAAGCCAAGCCAATGGCGGATTCAGGAGGAGGCATTCCTGACCAAAGGCGAACCCGCTCATGAGGAGGAAGAAGCGAGGATACCGGAGATCGCAGAAATAAGGGCTGACGACATAGGATCGAGGGCTGGTGCGACAAAATGGAAACTTACCCGTGAAATGGATGCCAAGGTGGCTTACGATGTGCAAATTCGCACTCGGATCAACGGAAAAGCTGGTGAATGGAAACACGAGGTCGAGACAACTAACAACTCGATCTTTATCGATGGTTTGGAGCCGGATACGATTTATGAGATTCGAGTACGGCCATGGGCAAACAAGAAAGCTGGTGAATGGAAAATCCTTGAGGAAGCCTTTCGCACCCGCAAAGAGGAAGGCGACGGGGACAGAGACGACGAAGGTGGAGATGGAGAGCGAGATGGGGATGAAGGTGGCGACAATGGTGAAGGTGAAAAAGGAGCTCGTGTAGTAGGTGGAGACGGTAAAGGTGACAAAAGAGACCGCAAAAAAACAATTCAAATGGAATGCAATATTGTTTCTGGAAACAAAATGAGATTATCTTGGCCAGTAAGTAATGAACAAAATGTTTTAGGTGAACAATATATTTTAGAGTCAATGGATTCTTTGAATAACTCGAAAGATAACTCAAAATGGAAACCTACTTGGACTGCGGTTTTTCGAACGAAGGACAAGTGGGTTTTGGATATTCCAATCAAAAAAACAGGGATGAAATTCTTTCGAGTTAGAAAGTTCTAGGAATTCATAAGAAAACACATTAACAAGTATTAAACTGATCCGCTACAAACAAAAAGGGTAATTATGAGATCCATCCAAACCAGAGTTGTTGCACTGCTCTCAAGCGCTGTTCTATGTGTCACATCGATCCATGCTGAGCCTGATGTGACGACAGTCAAACTTCCCTACGGCGGAATCAGGCCGCAAGCCGCCATTGATCGGGCAGGCATGATCCACATAGTTCAAGCGAACTCAAAAATAAAGGGCGACTTGATGTATGTTAAACATGCGCCCGGGCAGAAGCAGTTTTCCGACCCGGTGAAGGTTCTCCGTGAGGCCAGCGGCATGGCTGCGAGCTTTAACATGACAGTCGGCAGGGATGGCCGGGTTCATGTGTTTACACGGCCGAATCCAAGATACTCAAAAAAGGAACTGGGCGCCGAGGCGTATGATGCAATGTTCAAATCAAAGGCACGGTTCTTTGTTTTGAGGTATATGTTGCACTCCCGACTAAATGACGATGGCAGCGCGTTTGAAGATGAAACAAACATCATCGGAAAAACGATCGGATTTGAAGGCGTCGGAGCCATTGTAGCCGATCAAAACAGCGCGAAGGTCTACGCATTTTGGCCGGGTCAAACTGAACCGGGCCCCGAGATGGGGCGTGACATGTACATGGCTGTGTCTGAAGACGAAGGCAAAAATTGGTCGGAGCCAAGAAAACTGGATATTGATATCGAGGGCAACTGCCGATGCTGTCCGATACAGGCTATCATGGATGCAAAGGGAAACATGTACATTGTCTATCGAAACTCCGTAAGAACCTCGACGGCAAGTTGGGATAAGAATACATTCCTCCTGGTCTCCAAGGATGCCGGGAAGTCCTGGAATAAGACCCTGGTTCAAAAGTGGGAAAACTGTGGATGTCCTGGCGCGCCATATTCCATGGCCAGCGGGACGGAAGGCGTCTATATGGGATTCAGCACACGCGGGACATCCTCTTTCGTCAAAGTCGGTAAACGCCTGAAGATCAACCCCGCGCCCAGTAGTTCCGGCAAGTCCAGTACGCGGCCGATGGTTGCTGCAAACAAGAATGGGGACGTGCTGTTCTGCTGGGTGGAGGTGCAGGATGTCGTTTGGCAGGTGTTTAACAGGAATGGCGATGCCTTGGCCAATGTCGCGGGGCGGTTGAACGGGGTCGCCGCAAAATGGAGCAACGCTGCAGCCGTCGCCACCTCCAGCGGAGATTTCCTGCTGTATTATGACGGACACACGCCGGCCAAGGGTGCGGGCGGATAGCAACGAACGGCGGGACATGAGCCATGTCTAAATCATCCGCGAGGAGGAACAATCAGGTTCTTGTCCGTGTCACGGTGTTAGCCGGATTTTGCGTGTGTGTTTCCGGTTGTGGGGAATCAAGCAAATCCCCGACGGTTGGTATGGACCCAGTTCCGAAACCGTCGGATATTGTGGAGGCGGAGCGGGAACCGACGAATTTCCTGGAGATTCCAAAGAGTGAATCCGAACGAATGTTGGCTGTTGAGCGGGGACATAACGCCTTTTACACATATGGTTGTTGGCATTGTCATGCCATCGGAAATGAAGAAGCTCCGGGCATGCGTGACGAATTGGCCATGGGACCTGACATGGTTGATGTTGGCAGTCGCCTTGGCCTCCGGGAAATTCTTCAGTCGATCTTGGAACCCAGTGATGTCATTGCTGAGCCGAGGGAAAAGCACATGGTCGACGGCGTTTCCAGGATGCCGGCATTCAAGGATCCGCTGGCGAAGGATGATATCAGGGATATCGTCCTGTTTTTACATCAAAGTAAACTTCCGGCTTCCCCAAAGCCAAAAATGATAAAGGTGACCGATGAAAACTTTAAACACACAGTTGAGAATTCTGAACGCCTTGTATTACTCGACTTCTGGGCAGAATGGTGTGTTGCCTGCCTTGTACTTAGTCCGATTTTGGAAGAAATTGCGCCGGAATATCAAGACCGAATTAAGTTCTGCAAAATTGAAGTCGACGAGAATCCCGTGTTGGTTGAGAAGTACGTTCCGGACCTCATGTTTCCATGCCTTGTGATAATGAAGGATGGCAAAGTGCTTGATAGAAAGTACGGTGTGGACACAAGTCTGGAGCCAAAGTCTTTTTTAACAGACTGGTTTGAAAAGTTGGCGCAATAATGTTTTGAATGGGTGGAGAATTGATTATGGAACGGGGTTTGCCTCTCTGCTGACGCATCTGCTTTACCTCTCCATAGCAATTCATTGTGCTCGCGCAAACACGGCGGCAAGACAACTGAAGAATTGAAAGCTGAAGGGAAATGAAACACCTCCTACTAACAACAATCGCAGCCGTGGTGCTGGTGGGGTGTGGTGAGTCGCAGCAGTCGGCTCCTCAAGCTGAACCAGTTGAACCTGTTGCTGAAGTGCCAGTACAGCCATCGCCTCCACCAGCAGAAGCGAAGCCAGTTGCCGAAACTACAAAACCTACAACGCCACCCAAAGCGGTTACGGCGAATAAGGGTGCTGATCCTGCCCGAGGGATAAAGCCAGAACCGCCGACAGCCAAAGCACCAGACATCTCAATTCACGAGGCTGCCATGCAAAGAAATCTTGAAGCAGTCAAACAGCACATTGCTGCTGGTGCGGATGTGAATGCGAAGGATGTGAATGGATACACACCGCTAGATTGGGCCATCTTTAACAAAGACACCGAAACCGCCGACCTCCTCCGCAAACACGGCGGCAAGACGGGTAAAGAATTAAAAGCTGAAGGGAAATAGCCAACCTATCTCTACGGCAATAGTAAAAACGCCTTGAAAACTGCGCTCAA